>JAFSBF010000047.1 GCA_017441965.1 Clostridia bacterium
AATCTATAACTGGTTACCATATTAGACTTGCTCATTCCCAGCGTGCTAAAATTACCATCGTTTACATTTGTGTGGGAACTCCACCAGTTTGAAGTATCGTATTCTTTATCCGTAGCGATATTTGTTTTTTGTGTTCCCCAAACCTCAATTTCCATAGCACGGTGCTTTGAAGCTTTTGTTCCCGTAAGCTTTACATAACGTGCCTTAACCTCATTAAACTGAAGTGCTGTATAGGATGTATTCATATTTTCTGTACCACTGTCGGTTGTGTACTGTACAGACACTGTCTCGTTTGCTGATGTAGTTCCCAATTCTATCCACGTGGAGTTATCATCTGAAACAGAAACTGTATATGTCATACCATATCCGCTTCTATGATATACACATACGGTATCGATATATTTTCGTTCTTTTAAATCCATTGTAAAGCCGGGATTCTTTCCTTCCGTTGTAGAATTTCCACCGACATAAGCATCATTATATTTTGCGCCATCATTAAGAAGTGTTACAGGATTTGAAGTATAACAATTGGGTCTGGCAATTACCTCACCGGTCAAAGCATAATTCGTTTTTCCTGTTGTATCAGCCTCTGCAGCAAAGGATGTAGCAGAGAAGCTTCCTACCATAATTAAAAGGGATAACGCAAAAATTAATATTTTTTTCATATCAATCATTCCTTTCATTTTCTTTGAATTTTAATTCGTTTCGTTTTTCTATTGGGGTCATTCCGTAATGCTTGCGAAATGCACGGATAAAGCTGTTTGAGTCTAAAAATCCGCACATTTGTGCAATCTCACTTATTTTAATATCCTGCTTCAAAAGCTCCTGTGCGTTTTCAAACCTTACCTGCAGGATATAATCCTTTAAGAGAATTCCCGTGCTGTCCTTAAATATTTTTGAAATATATTTTGAATGAAGCCCGAAATTGAGTGCAATGCTGTTTACATTCAAATCCACGTTATGGAAATTTTCATTTATGTATGCGATTATTTCGTTCACACGTGCATTATCAGTATCGCCGAGCTTTTTTTCCGCTGCACTGTATAAAAGGTTTATCAATTCTTCCATCATACTTCTTACAGCATCGGCACTGTAGCTTTTGTAAATTCTGTCCATCAGCAGATAGCACTGCTCCTTATCCACCGTATCAAGACCTGCAATCACACCGATAACAGAATTTATCATATCGTATTTAACGATGGAGAGTGCTCTTTCACTCTTTACATTTGCAAAACATTTTTCAAGTGCCTCGGCAGTCTGCGTCCGCTCACTGCTCTTCATTCCTTTTTTCAGGGCGACTTCAAATTCCTTTGTGTTTTGCAAATGCGAAATATTTTCCATATCGCCTTCGTACTTGGTAACACCGGTGGTTTTCTGCACGGTGGAGTTTATTACAAGCCTATTATAAAAATGCCCCATTTTGTTAATATCCGTGAACGGCTCGCTTAGCTTTATATCAAGTGATATTCCGATATGCTTTGAAAGAAATTCTACCGCCTTGGAATATGCATCTGTAACAGTCTCCGCCATATCTTTCTCATACCTTGCAGTAATAAAAAATAAAAACTGATTGCTTTTCACAGGCAATGCCAGAGAGTAAAAATCCTCACCGAGCATTTCGTCACATACATTCTTGACGCTGTCCATTATCAGGCTGCTGTTTTCAGGGGTTTCCTTCCACATTGAACCATCCTTGTCAATGACATTTACCATCGCAAGAATATAATGCTTAAACCTTAACTCTATCCCAAGCTGGCTTAAAATCTCGCCTGCTTCCTTCTGACTGTCTTCCTCCTGAATATATGAGAGCAGGTGTACATTCATTAGCAGCGAATTGTACTTGCTTCGCATTATCTCGCCTACATTCTGCTTTTGCAGAAGGTTGTTTATTTGCATCCTCATATATTCAAAATCGTTGTATCCGCCTTCGTTTTCCGTATCTGTCCGCAAAAGCTCAAAAAGCTTTCCTATTGGCTTATACTGCTTTTTTGAAAAGACGAAGGAAAGCAGTACCCCAACTATCGCCAGTAAAATCAAAAGGAGTAATATAGTTTTTACTATATCGTGCAGCTTTTGATACGCAACCTCCTGACCGATAGCGAAGAAGCACTTGAGCCGTCCCTTTCCCGGTGTAAAAACAAACATATCATTTTGTACTTCTTCATCAAGAATTTTTTCTGTACTATCAGCATTTTCCAGACAGTAGTCTGCAACATCATTGTCAAACATTGCGTAGACGGTTCTGTCCTTGTACACTGCAATTACATTTCCTTCATTTTCATCAATATCAACACTCAGAAGCTGTCTGAACACATCATTGTTTACCCTGATAATCAGCGTTCCAAGCTCCGTGTTTCCGTTATAATTGTATATCTTGTTAAGATATACAATATCTCCGCACGAAAGGCGATAAAAACCCATCACATCAGAGCTTTCCATAAATGCCTTCCAGTTTTCGAAGGTCTGTTCCTCTTCAAAAATATAATCCTTATAAATATATTCCGGTTTGACATAGCTTGAATTTTCAATAATGTATCCCGTTTTGTTATCATATA
>JAFSBF010000048.1 GCA_017441965.1 Clostridia bacterium
AATATAGGTTTTATTTATTTAAACTCTTTTTAAACAGCAATAATTTATGATAAATACCTTTATAAAGCCATAAAAAGCACTTATTAACAAATTAAACCTTACTACTTATACTTTTAATAAATATATTATTATATAATAATGATTTTTTCACCGGAAAGGATGTATAAAATGAAATTTTACTGTGATACAAAATGTCTTAATGAGGCAATAAGTATTGTTTCAAAAGCTGTTGCTGTAAAATCACCCATTCCTCATCTTGAGGGTATACTTCTTACTGCCCAGGGAGGTACTCTTACTCTTTTGGGAAATAACCTTGAAATATCCATTAAAACATCCATCAGCGCAAACATAAGTGAAGAGGGAAGTATAGTTCTTAATGCAAAAATGTTTTCAGATATTGTAAGAAAGCTTCCGCAGGATGTTTGTGAAGTATTTTCAAATGAAAAAAATAATGTTTCAATAAACTGCCTTAATGCAGATTATAAGATAGTAGGACTTAATGCAGAGGAATTTCCTCAGCCTCCGCAGATTGCTAAAAAGAGCAGTGTAAATATAAAAAGCGATAAGCTGCGTGAAATAATAGGTAAAACATTATTTTCAGTTTCTCTTGATAATGCGAGAAAAATTCTTACAGGCTCTCTTTATGAAATAAAAAATAATATTCTTACTGTTGTAGCCGTTGACGGATACAGACTTGCTCTTACCAAAATGGAGCTTGATGGAGAATATAATGATGCTAAATTTATTATTCCCGGAAAAACGCAGAGTGAGATTTCAAAAATAATAAGCGGAAGTAACGAGGAAAATATAAATATTTCATTCAGTGAAAACTACGCTCTTATAGAGGGTGAAGGAATAACAATTACTTCAAGACTTATTGAGGGTGAATTTTTCTCCTATAGAAATACAATTCCCTCTGAATCAAAATATATTGTAAAGACAGATTGCTATTCATTCAGTAAGGCAATTGAAAGAGTTGAGCCTATTATTGATGAAGTAAGTAAGAACTGTGTTCGTTTTAAATTTGAAGACGGAAAAATTATAATAAGCTGTGAAACAGTGCTCGGAAAAGTAAATGATGTTGTAGAATGTGATTATTACGGAGAAAGCCTTGAGATAGGGTTTAACTACAAATATCTTCACGATGCAGTTTCAAGGTGTGAGGGTGATGAAATAGAGCTTAAAATGAATTCTCCCTTTAATCCTCTTATAATAAATTCAACAGATGATGACAGCTATTTGTTTATGGTTCTTCCGGTACGTATATAAAAAGGAAAATAGTTATGATAATAGAAATAAATACAGAATTTATAAAGCTTGACAGTGCGCTTAAATACTGCGGCGTTGCCGAAAACGGTGCCCATGCAAAGGAAATGATTTTAAGCGGTGATGTAGAGGTAAACGGTGAAATCGAGCTTCGCCGTGGGAAAAAGCTTTATAAAGGTGATAAATTTAAAATATTTGATGAGGAATATGAAATAGGATGAAAGCTTCACAAATAGAGCTTTATAATTTCAGAAATTATGAAAACGAAAAAATAAGCTTTGGTGATGAAATAAATATAATCTGCGGTGAAAACGGAATGGGAAAGACAAATATACTTGAAGCAGTTTATTATTTTTCATACGGAAGAAGCTTTCGTTCAAGCGGCCGTGAAATAATAAAAGAAGGTCAGAGGGAAAGCCGTATAAAGCTTGATTTTGAAAGTAATGAAAGAAATTATGAAGGTGAAATAAAATTTTTAAGCGGTAAAAGAAAAGAAATTTACTTAAATGAGGTAGAGCTTAAAAAAACAAGTCAGCTTCTTGGAAATTTCATTTGTGTTCTTTTTACTCCTGATGAAATGAACATAATAAAGGGAATGCCGGAGGTAAGGCGAAAATTTTGTGACAGCGGTATTATGCCCCTTCGTCCTCAATTTATAAAGGAGCTTATAAAATACAGAAATATTTTAAATCAGAAAACAGCTCTTTTAAAACAGAGAAATTATTCTACGCTTGATATATGGAATGAAAAGCTCGCCGAAAGCGGCAGTAAAATTATGATGATGCGTAACAGCTATATTGAAAGAGTACTTGAAAAGGCAAAAATTTATCAAAACGATATATCAGGCGGAAAAGAAGATTTATTAATAGAGTATAATCCATCTGTTAAGATGGGTGAAAACGCAGATGAAATAAAGGAAAATTTCTTTAATAAGCTTGAAGAATACAAAGAAAAGGAAAAAGAAAACCTTTTTTGTATGGTTGGAGTTCACCGTGACGAGATAGATTTTAGTATAAACGGTAAAAATGCAAAAAATTATGCAAGTCAGGGACAGATAAGAACTGCAATTTTAAGCCTTAAATCGGCACAAATGGAAATAATAAAAGAGGAGAGCGGGTCGTATCCCGTAATGCTTCTTGACGATATACTAAGTGAGCTTGATAAAAAAAGACGTGATTTTCTTATATCACAGATAAGGGGTAAGCAGATTATAATAACCTGCACTGATATAGAAAACTCCTTTAAATCATATAACTCAAATATAATAAATATAAAAGACGGAAAAGTACAAAAGAAGCGTGCCGCTTCACCCATTTCGCATCCCGACTAAATTCAAACAAGGCAAATGTCGCTCGCGATAAAGTTACGCAAATTCCTATATAGGAAAAAAAGGTGATTTTAAAATGTTTCTTCATATTGGTGAGGGTAAGATTTTAAATAAAAAGGATATTGTGGCTGTTTTTGACCTTGAAACAACTTCTATAAGTAAAAAAACAAGGGAATTTATAAAGAAAAGTGAAAAAAATTCACTGATAGAATACGTTTCGGATGAAATTCCAAAATCATATATAATTTGTAATTCAAAGGGAAAAACGAAAGTTTACATTTCACAGATATCATCTCAAACACTCTATAAAAGAGCAGAAAGGATTGACGGATTTGGAACAGAAAATTAACACTGCCTACGACGAAAATCAAATACAGGTACTGGAAGGACTTGAAGCGGTAAGAAAAAGGCCCGGTATGTATATAGGCTCTACATCTGCAAGAGGACTTCATCATCTCGTTTATGAGATTGTGGATAACAGTATTGATGAGGCGCTTGCAGGATATTGTACACAGATAAATGTTACGCTCAACAAGGATAACAGTGTAACTGTCAAGGATAACGGAAGAGGTATGCCCCACGGAATACATCCGAAGATGGGTATATCTACTATTGACGTTATTTTTACAGTTCTTCACGCAGGCGGTAAGTTCGGCGGCGGAGGATATAAGGTATCAGGCGGTCTTCACGGCGTTGGTGCTTCTGTTGTAAATGCTCTTTCCACAAAGCTTGAGGTAGAGGTTCACGACGGTGAAAAGGTTTGGTTTCAAAGCTATACCCGCGGTGTTCCTGACGGCACTGTAAGAGAGATTGGAACAACCGACAGAACGGGAACTCAGGTTACTTTCTGGGCTGACGGTGAAATTTTTGAAGAAACAGTATATGATTATAATATTTTACTTAAAAGACTTCGTGAGCAGGCATTTCTTAACGGTGGTATAAAGATAATATTTACCGATAAAAGGCAGGAGGAAGAGCACGAAGAAATTCTGCATTATGACGGAGGTATAAAAAATTTCGTATCATACCTTTTTAATGATAAGAAAAGCAGAAAAGAAACTCTTGAAAATATACACGAAAATGTTATATATGTAAGCGGTGAGAAAAACGGCAGTATGGCAGAGGTTGCGCTGCAGTGGAATAACGGATATGATGAAGTTATTGAATCATTTGCAAATAACATTTCGACTACAGAGGGCGGTACTCACGAAACAGGATTTAAGTCCGCTCTTACAAAGGTGCTTTTTGAGTACGGAAAGAAGTACAAGCTTATAAAGGATACTGAGGAGCTTACGGGCGAAGATGCCAGAGAAGGTCTTATAGCCGTAATTTCTGTAAAGCTTGAAGAGCCGCAGTTTGAAGGACAGACAAAAACAAAGCTTGGTAATTCTGAAATGCGTTCGCTTGTGGAAAATATGGTAAAGGAAAAGCTTGCCGATTTTCTTGAGGAAAATCCCGATGTGGGAAGATCTGTTATAGAAAAGGCTCTTATGGCATCAAGGGCAAGACTTGCCGCAAGAAAAGCAAGAGAAGCAACGAGAAAAACACCGCTTGGCTCTTCTACACTTCCCGGTAAGCTTACTGACTGTATTGTTAAAGACCCCACAAAAACTGAAATTTATATAGTAGAGGGTGACAGTGCGGGTGGCAGTGCCAAAAACGGACGTGACAGTAAGTATCAGGCTATACTTCCTCTTTGGGGTAAGATGCTTAACGTAGAAAAAGCACGTGAGGATAAGGTATACGGAAATGATAAGCTAACTCCTGTAATTCAGGCACTTGGAACGGGAATAGGCGGAGAATTTAACATAGAAAAGCTCAGATACGATAAAGTTATTATAATGGCCGATGCCGACGTTGACGGAGCGCATATACAGACACTCCTTTTAACCTTCTTTTTCAGATTTATGCGTGAGCTTATAGAAACAGGGCATATATACCTTGCAAAACCGCCTCTTTATAAAGTAAGCAGAGGTAAAAAGAGTGAGGTTGCATTCAGTGACGAGGAAAGAGACCTTATAAGCGAACAGCTTAAAGGCGGAGACGAAAATGCAAAGGTTGATATAAGCCGCTATAAAGGTCTTGGTGAAATGAATCCTGAGGAGCTTTGGGAGACAACAATGGACCCCAAGAACAGAATTCTTTTAAAGGTTACTCTTGAGGATGCACAAAGGGCTGACGAAATATTCAGTATACTGATGGGTGATGAGGTAGAGCCGAGACGTATTTTCATCGAGGAAAATGCGCAGTATGTTACTAACCTCGACGTATAAAAGGATGACCTTGTCATCCTTTCGCAACGAAAAGTTTCTAATTTTACTGTTAAGGGGTTTCCCCTTAACAATCCCCAAAGGGAAAAGACCTTTTAGATGAAAGGAAAAATAAAAAATGGCTAAACATAAGAAATACGAAGATTCACATTTTGAAGAATACTTTGATACACAAACCATTGTAAATATTGATATTGAAAAACGTATGAAAGAGGCATTCATTGACTATGCGATGAGTGTTATCGTAAGCCGTGCGCTCCCCGATGTGCGTGACGGTTTAAAGCCTGTTCACAGAAGAATTCTCTACTCAATGTATGAGGAAAATCTTACAAGTGACAAACCGTTTTTCAAATCTGCAACTACCGTAGGTAATGTAATCGGTAGGTATCATCCCCACGGTGATGCCTCTGTTTACGATGCAATGGTAAGACTTGCGCAGGATTTCTCTATGAGATACCCTCTTATTGACGGTCACGGTAACTTCGGTAGTGTTGACGGTGACCCGCCGGCTGCATACCGTTATACAGAAGCGAGAATGAGTAAGCTTTCCAATGTTCTCCTTGAAAATATTGAAAAGGACACGGTTGATTTTGCGCCAAACTTTGACGAAAAAAGAAAAGAGCCTACAATTCTTCCTACCAGAATACCCACACTGCTCGTAAACGGAAGCAGTGGTATTGCAGTAGGTATGGCTACAAATATACCTCCGCATAACCTGACGGAGGTGCTTAACGGTGCAATTGCGCAGATTGATAATCCCGACATAACTGTTGAGGAGCTTATGGAGCATATTCAGGGACCTGATTTTCCGACAAGTGCAACAATTATGGGCAGAAGCGGTATAAGAAGTGCGTATAACACAGGCAGAGGAAAAATTATAATCCGTGCAAAGGCAGAAATAGAGGAGCATAAGGACGGCACATCATCAATTATTGTGACAGAGCTTCCGTATCAGGTTAATAAAAAGATGCTCGTTGAGTCCATTGCAAATCTTGTTAAGGAAAAGAAAATAGAAGGTCTTTCTGATATTGATGACCATTCATCAGACCGTGTCGGTATAAGACTTGAAATATTCTTAAAGCGTGATGCAAATGCGCAGGTTGTTTTAAATCAGCTTTATAAATATACAAGACTTCAGGACAGCTTTTCTGTAAATCTTCTTGCAATTCACGACGGAAAGCCTAAGACAATGGGTCTTAAAGAGGTACTCAGCCACTTTATTACATTCCAGGAAGAAATCGTTACAAGGCGTACAAAGTATGATCTTGCAAAGGCAGAGGCGAGAATGCATATTCTCGAAGGACTTCGTATAGCACTTGCTAATATTGATGAAATCATAGATGTTATCAGAAATTCGTATGATGATGCGAAGGAAAATCTGATGGCTCGTTTCGGACTTTCTGAAATTCAGGCACAGAGCGTTCTTGATATGCGTCTTGCGCAGCTTCAAAAGCTTAACGGTGAGAAGATTGAGGATGAGTACAGTGAGCTTACTGCAAAAACTCAGGAATATAAAAATCTTCTCTCCGATAAATCACTTCTTTCAGAGCAGATTAAAAAGGAACTTGCTGAAATACGTGATAAGTTCGGTGACGAGAGAAGAACGGGCATCGAAAATGTAATGACGGAAATTGATATAGAAGACCTTATTGAAGAAGAGGAAAGTGTAATAACTCTTACAAATGGCGGGTATATTAAACGTATGCCTACTTCTACCTATTCAAGTCAGCACCGTGGCGGTAAGGGAATTAAGGGTATGAGTACCAAGGAAGAGGATTTTGTGGAAAACATTACAGTTGCATCCACACACGATAATATGCTCTTCTTCACAAACAGAGGAAGAATGTACAGATTAAAGGGTTATCAGATACCTGAGGCAAGCAGGCAGGCAAAGGGAAGTGCTATTGTAAATCTTCTCCCCGTTGAAAAGGACGAAAAGGTTACTGCAATGATTGTACTTCGTGAGTTTGAGGATGATAAGTACCTTCTTATGTGTACACGCGGCGGCGTTATAAAGAAAACTGCCGTAACAGATTATGACACCTCAAGAAAAGGCGGAATTATAGGTATTGTCCTTGATGAAGGGGACGAGCTTATAAAGGTTGAGCTTACAAATGGTGAGAACGAGGTTGTTATCGGTACAAATACAGGTATGGCTATACGCTTCAACGAAAAAGATGTACGCTCTATGGGCAGAGTAACACGTGGTGTTAAGGCTATTACTCTCAGGGGTGAGGATTATATCATAGGAATGTGCCTTGCAAATGAGGATACACAGCTTCTTGCAGTAACTGAAAACGGTTACGGAAAGAGAACAGAGCTTTCTGAATACAGAGTGCAAAACCGTGGCGGTATAGGTATAAAGACTTATAAGTGCAGTGATATTACGGGTAATGTTGTAGGAATACGCTCCGTAAAGGATGACGAGGACATAATGATAATAACATCTGAGGGTATTATTATAAGAATAGCCGCAAAGGATGTAAGCTCTATAGGAAGAAGCACCAAGGGCGTAAGGCTTATGCGCCTTTCTGAAGGAGTAAAGGTTGTTTCTATCGGTATAACAGAGCATGAAGAACCCGAAGAGGAAACAGAGGAAGTAACTCCTGAAAACACAGCAGCGGAAGCTCCCGAGGAAGAAAAAACAGAATAATTTGATTTAGCCGTTTCGGCTAGGGTGATTTTATGGAAAATAATAACGATAAATCAAAAACAGTTGAATTTCGTCCCGTAAAAGAAAAAAAGCAGCAGGTAAACCGTAAGGAAAATGATGTTTATAGCTCAGCAAGAAAAAGTAAGGTTTATGAAGAAGCAGAGGAAACGCAGAATAAATCACTTATCATTCTTGCAATAGTGCTTGCAGTGCTTTTGATTGTTGCCATTATAGCAGGCGTTATAATACTTGGCAGGGGGAATAATAGTTCAGAAGAAAAGCTTCCCACCGAGGATATAATGGATATTCAGGAAGAAATTCCCGAGGAAGAGGAAGAAAAGGAAGTAATAACGAGCTGCCAGGTAGTATTTTACGGTGACAGTGTTATAAAAAAATCAGATGGATATACAATTCTTGCAGATTTGTATGACAGCGAATTTAAGAAAATTGACAACAGAAAGCTTGTCATAAATAATGAAACACAAATCCGTGAAAACGGAAAAAGGCTTTCTGCTGAAGGACTTATCTATGCAGTGGAAAGTATGGCAGGAGAGGGAATTGTATTTGACGGTCAAATACGAGAAAGCGACAATGTTGTTTTAAAGCTTAGCTATGAGGGAAGCTTCCGTGAGGAAGTTGAGGAAGAGCCTCCCGCAGAGGAAGAAACCCCTGAAAATAACCCTACTGAGGAAGAAATCCCCGAAGAGGAAAAGCCTTCTACGCAGGAACCCCACAACAGCGAAACCCCATCAGAAGGAATAGTAGACGGGATATAGACGGTTGACAAGGTCAGCCTTTCGAAAAAATGCTTTGTGATTTAATCACAAAGCATTTTCTTTTAGATAATCTAAAATATATGATATATCGGGCAGTACAATTTCGGTTTGTTTTAAAAATCGTTCTCTGTTTTTTTCTCCTTTAGCTACGCCTATCATTTTAACCGCGCCGTTTTTTGCGAAATTGACATCATTTATGGTATCACCGACCATTATGATTTCATCAGGTGAAAGGGAGAATTTTTTGCAGATATCATATATACAGTCGGGCTTGGGCTTTGGTGCAATATCGCCGTCATCAGTATATATGCCGTCAAAAACGTCAAATATACCGAGCTTTTTGAGTGATTTTTCTGTTGTGAAAAGTCTGTCAGAGGTTACAACAAATATTTTAATACCCTCTTCTTTTATTTTCAGAAGAACTTCCCTTATATTATCACACGTTCCCTTTGCAATACCTTTATCAACGTGGCGTGCAAAGGCGTCCATAGTAATGCTGCGAACACGCTCTAAATCAAAGGTATATCCGCACTTTGAAAGGGCGTAATTTATATTATCACCTATTTTTGAGTACGTGCTCGAGCAAAGTATGCCGTCTATACTTGTAATACCGTCTTCTACGCCTAAAACCGATAAAATATTCTCTGCAGATACGTCATTGCATCCAAGCTCTTTTAAAATATCCTTAATGGCAATAGTACTTATTGTAATCCAGAATGCATCAAAATCAATAAGTGTACCGTCCTTATCAAACATTATAGCCTTTGTTTTCATTATAAATCAATCCTTTGAAATGCGTTTAATATATTGTACCCCTTTTTTAATGAATTTTCAATAATAAAGAAAGAAAAAAACCACAATCCGAAAAGATTGTGGTTTTTGTATACAGATAATAAAGTTATCTCTTGCTGAACTGGGGAGCACGACGTGCAGCCTTGAGACCGTACTTCTTTCTCTCCTTCATTCTCGGGTCACGAGTAAGGAATCCAGCCTGCTTGAGTACAGGTCTGTAAGCCTCTTCATCAACCTTGAGAAGAGCTCTTGCTATACCGTGACGGATAGCACCTGCCTGACCTGTGAAACCGCCGCCCTTAACATTACAGATTACATCGAACTTACCCTCTGTGTTTGTAGCAACGAGGGGCTGACGAAGAATAACCTTCAATGTTTCAAGACCGAAATAATCGTCTATAGTTCTCTTGTTGAT
>JAFSBF010000049.1 GCA_017441965.1 Clostridia bacterium
CTATCTTTCTAATATTAAAGGAAAATCTGACAATACAATCAATGAATATTATTATGACCTTCGTACGTTCTTCAGATTTATGAAATGTCATCGTCTTTTGTGCTCTTTTGATGAATTTGAGCAAATTGATTGCAATGACATTGATGTAGACTTCATCAGAGAAATTTCTCTTGATGATTTGTATGAATATTTAATGTATGCAAACAGTGACCGTGACAACAGTGCAAACGCACGTGCACGTAAAGTATCATCACTAAAAAGCTTTTTTAACTATATGTCCAGCAAGGCTCACCTGCTTGATGTAAATATTACAAAAGAGCTTGATTCTCCAAAAATTCCTTCAAAATTACCTGTTTTTCTTTCACTCGATGAGAGCTTACAATTATTGGAAAATATTGACGGAGAATTTAAAGTCCGTGATTATTGCATAATTACACTGTTTCTTAATTGCGGTATGCGTCTTAGCGAACTGGTAGGAATTAACATTTCTGATATTCATGGAGATAGCCTTACTGTTACAGGTAAAGGTAACAAACAACGTACTGTATACTTAAACGATGCCTGCAAGGCTGCTATTCGCAGTTATATGGAAGTGCGTCCCAAGGATAGTGTTAAAGACAGACGTGCTCTCTTTTTAAGCAAACAAAAAACCAGAATATCAAATAATATGGTTTACAGAATGATAAAAAAGAACATAGAGCGTGCAGGACTTGATTCAAGTGTCTATTCCCCACATAAATTAAGGCACACTGCGGCAACACTGATGTATAAATACGGAAATGTAGATGTTCGTGCGTTGCAGGAAATTTTAGGACACGAACATTTATCTACAACACAGATATATACACATATTGACGAAGAACAACTGCGAAATGCGGTAGATAAAAACCCTCTTTCAAAAATTAAATCAGACAAATAGAAAAAAGCCACGAAAAAAACGTGGCTTTTTTTCTCCGACTATATTAAATATTTATCAATATTCCTGGAAAATTGTTTGCTCGTTTCGTACCATACGATAATAAGAGTGCCGTTTCCAACCGATATTTTTGCGCTCTTATTTATAAATTCATTACTTACACCAAGTGGAAAATAAGGCGAAATATTTATTTTTTGTGCAGTATACTTCATCCCACTTATATCTACACCAATTGCATCACCGCCAAAAGCGAACACGCCCGCTTTTCCTGCCGTTTCTGCGGGAAACTCTATAACTGAATTTGTTACCGCTGTAATAACCGTGCCATTACCTATTAAAAACCCTCTGCCACCGTTTTTTGATATATTGGCAAGTGTTTGTATATTAGCAATGGTGTGGTCGAGCCTCCCCCCAGTTCCGCCATAAATAACGAAGTTGCAATATCCCTTTTTTGCCCCTTCTTCATACGCAAGAAAGGTGTCGGTATAGTCCTTTTCAACAGGAAATTTTAAAACGCTATCACATTCTGGCAAATTATTAATTGAGTCAAAATCACCAAGTAATAAATCGGGCGATATACTGCTCTTTAAAAGTGCATCAAATCCGCCATCTGCGGCAATTATAAAGTTAGCATAACTATCATTAACAATAACTTCATCTAACCCTTCCTGAGATGCCCCTATAATATAACAAATCTTCTTTTTAATAAAAATCAGCCCTTTTCAATAGTTGTTATGCCAAACTGCAGATAAAGCCATTCTACAGCAAAATCCATCCATGGATATTTTCTTGTAAATTTTGGTACTAACCAATATGTTTCATCAGACACCCTTGACATTCCATGCGGACCGTCAGGATAAATGTGGAGTTCAAACGGAATATTGTATTTTCTTAATGCACTTGCATAAAGCATACTGTTTTCCACCGGAACTGCGCCATCGCTGTATGTATGCCATATAAATGCAGACGGAGTATTTTCATCAACTCTGTATTCAAGGGAAAGCTTTTTCCAAAGCTCGTTTTCGTCCTCGCTGCCGCTAAGATTTTTGAAAGAGCCTTTATGTGCAAATTCTCCGCAGGTAATTACGGGATAAGAAAGAATTGTTGCATTAGGTTTATGAAGTAAATTCTTTTCTTCATCATCACCAAAAATTTCAGCATCATTCCACAGTGTGCTTATAGATGCTGCTAAATGTCCGCCTGCAGAAAAACCGCAAACTGCTATTTTATCAGGGTCAATGTTCCAGTCTTTTGCATTTTCACGTATAAGCTCTATTGACTTTGCCGCATTCATTATTGGAAGCGGATGTCTGTGCGGGGCAACGCAGTAATCAAGTATAAATGCGTGAAATCCGGCAGCATTATAAAATAGTGCTACCCTCTCCCCTTCTCTGAATGAAACGTGGCTATATCCTCCGCCGGGAATTACCAGAACGGCAGGACGGATTTCCGTTTCATTTGGATTGCCGTCAAGAAGATATGCTGTGAGAGTTGGCATAAAATCGTGCTCTGTTCTTTTTTCAAGTAAGTCAAATTTCATAGTTTTCATATAATCAACCTCTGTTTAATTTTATTATCTAATATGATATCACACAAGTAGTGATGTGTCAATATAAGTAATAAAGAGCGTTTTTAAAACATAGTATTTTACAAAGAGTTTTTAAGGAGATTGGTTATGAAAAAAGCTATTTTATCTGTTATTCTTTTAATAACATTATTTTTTGAATGTTTCATTTCCGGTTTTGCAGCCTTTACGCCCGGAACAATGGTTAAATCAGCAATGTTAATGGAGGCATCAAGCGGGAGAATAATATACGAAAATAATTCCCACGAGTCGCTTCCTCCTGCAAGTGTTACAAAAATTATGACAATGCTTTTAATTTGCGAAGCAATTGAGGATAAAACTCTGACACTTGATACTGTTATAACTGCAAGTGAACGCGCAAAAAGTATGGGCGGAAGTACAATTTTTCTTGACACAAATGAAAAAATGAAGCTTGATGACCTTTTAAAAGGCATTGCCGTTGCAAGCGCAAACGATGCCTGTATTGCATATATGTAAAGGCGCACATTCCTCGTTCCCCTACATATATGCAATATCTGTTGCGTATATGTAAAGGTGCGCAACCTGTCTACCCTTATTATATGCGACAAGTGTTGCGTATATATTAAGATGCGCATCTTGACTCCCCTTGCTTTATGAAACAGCCGAAGAGTATATATAAAGGAGACATACTTTTAATTTTAAGTGTAAGGTCTAATGACTTTACACTGTTTTTTTATGAAGCTTTGAATTTGAATTGAATGTGTACATCTCCGTCTTTTGAAACTTCTATTTTCTCAATCATTTCAAGTAGCATTTCTCTATTAAGTTCGTTTATTGATATGTAATTTTTAAAATTTGCTATCCATTGTTCATATTTGTGATTAAGTAAAGATTCATTTCTTAAACTGTTATTTAATTCATTGATTTGCTTCATACATTCTTCTTTTTCTTGAGAATACTGCTGTTTTAACTTTAAATATCCCAACTTGTCTAAAATACCATCAGCATAATCTTCATAAGATTTCTTTTCGTATTTCTCTATTTTTGCAATTTTTTGGCTTATGATATTTATTGTTTCATGCAGAGAACTTTTTTCTCTTAAATTTTCTTCTGGCGAATAATTATTTAATTCTGTAACTTCAGAAG
>JAFSBF010000050.1 GCA_017441965.1 Clostridia bacterium
CGGCGATTTTATTGCAAAGGGGAAGTCCCTTTGCAAATCCCTTATTAATAAAAGAAACGGAGAATAATAATGGAAAAAACAAAGAACAAGCTTTTTACAAATGTATTTTTTGTGACGGCTGCGGCAATACTGTGCTGCGCATTGTGGGGCAGTGCAACGCCCTTTATTAAAACGGGATATGAACTGATGCTTCCTGATAAGGATGTGCCGTCTACGATGCTTTTTGCGGGCATAAGGTTTTTCCTTGCAGGAATAATAACCGTAATTATTTACAGCGTGGCAGGGAAAAGAGTTCTTTATCCCAAAGCGGAAAATCTTGGAAAGGTTGCGGTTGTTTCACTTTTTCAGACGGTAATTCAGTACATATTCTTTTATGTAGGTCTTGCAAATACCACTGGCGTAAAGGGAACAGTAATAAGCGGCTCGAGTACGTTTTTTGCAATACTTATAGCAAGTCTTATTTTCAGGCAGGAAAAGCTCACCTTCAAGAAAATCTTTGCCTGTGTGCTTGGGTTTGCAGGTGTTATAGCAGTAAACCTCAAGGGACTTGACTTCAATATGAATTTTATGGGTGATGCGTTTGTTCTTTTTTCTGCGATAGCATCTGCCGCATCATCAGTAATTATGAAGCGTTATTCAAATGATGAAGACCCCGTTGTTATAAGCGGCTATCAGTTTATAATGGGCGGTGCTGTTATGATGGCAATAGGTTTATTATTTGGCGGAGGTGTGGAAATAACAACATTAAAGGCAGGTGCAGTGCTTACCTATCTTGCATTTTTATCGGCAATTGCATATGCTTTGTGGGGAATTCTTTTAAAGCATAATCCCGTGTCAAAAGTTACTGTTTTCAGCTTTACAATTCCCGTTTTCGGGGTGCTTCTTTCAAATGTAATGCTTGCAGAGGAAAGCAATGTTTCGCTCCTTAATCTTTTAATTGCACTTGTTCTTATATGTGCGGGAATTATGGTGAACAGCCGCCCCGAAAAAGCATATTTAGCCACTAAAGTAAAAAGTGAGTATCATTATATAAAGAAATAAAACCTGTAAACTAACGGATGCTCTTTATGTAAGCTGTCGGAGATACGCCGACAGCTTTTTTAAATGCTCGTGAAAAAATATGTATGGATGAATATCCAAGTATATCTGATATTTGGCTTACTGTGTGGTTTTTTTCGCGTAGCAGTTTTTTTGCTTCCCTTATTTTAAGCTCCATATAATATTCAATGGGACTTTCCCCCGTATTTTCACGAAAGATTTTACAAAGCTGCGTCTTTCCAATCATAAAATGGTCGCATATATTCTTTAAGGAAAGGGGGGAATAAATTTGCTCTTTCATATAGTCGCAAATGAGTTCGCAAAGAGAATTGTTTTTAATATCACGTGATTGCTTGCGGCAGGGCATAGGTTTTTCAAGTGTGTTACCGTTTCGTATAAGAAGAATAAGAAATTCCGTAAGATAACATTCAAGAAGCTGCGAGGAAGCAAAAACAGATGGCAAAAAACAAAGATTATCTTTATTTTCATAATCGCCGGGCACATTCCCGAGTGTATTTTTTGCTTCCTCTAAAAAAAGTGAAAGAAGAGTTTTTCCTGTCTTGTCAAGGGTAAAGGTTTTCCCTTTAAAATAGTGCATTGCAGGACTTTTTGAAGTAAATGATATTACAAGCATATTATTTGCAACACGGTTATCTGAAACATGGGCGTGTATTTCCATCGGTTCGTGAAAAATCACCTGCCCTTGTGAAAGAGTGCAGCCTGCACCATTTGTGATTGCGTTAATTTTGCCACTGTCCACATACACCATTTCCCAGA
Source organism: Clostridia bacterium (assembly GCA_017441965.1). Taxonomy (GTDB): domain Bacteria; phylum Bacillota; class Clostridia; order UMGS1883; family UMGS1883; genus UMGS1883. The sequence continues at coordinate 1,816 of JAFSBF010000050.1, forward strand.
AGTCATGCTTTTCAGGGGCGTGAGAGAAGTCCTTGCCGAATTCAAAATAATATATACTGTTAAAGCCGGATATTTTAATTTCATGTATTGGTTTTTGCATCTCAAACATAAAAAAGTCCTCCTGCGAACAAAATGATAAAAAATATGTAATCATTGTTAAATACATACAACTAAAAAGATTGTATAATAAAAGTAGCCTAAAGTCAAATTAAATTTGAATATAGCGGAGGTTTTATAAAATGAATGTACTTGCAGTAGGTTGTCATCCTGACGATATTGAAATTTCTTGTTGCGGAACACTTGCAAAATGTGTAAAGCGCGGTGACAAGGTAACTGTGTGCCATGTTGCAAACGGAAATATGGGACATGAAATTATACCACCTGATGAACTTCGTGAAATAAGGGCAAAGGAAGCGAAGGCGGCAGGCTCTCTTGCAGGGATTGAGGTGGTAAGCCTTGATATAGGGGATTTACTTCCAAATGGGTGCGACATAACTCAGCGTGATAAAATGATGGAGCTTATACGGGATGTTCAGCCTGATTTTATTATTACGCATAGTCCGACGGACTATATGCCCGACCACCTGGCGGTGTCAAAGCTTGTTTTTGATGCGTCATTTGCTGCAAGCGTGCCACAGTACGGAAAAGGCAGTAAATCGGCAGTAGTACCGATATATTATATGGATAATCTGGCGGGTATGAATTTTAATCCTACAGAGTATGTAGATATAACAGATGAAATGGAGCTTAAAATAAATATGCTTGAATGTCACGTAAGCCAGCTTAAATGGATGCGTGACCACGACGGAATTGATTTTGCAGAATTTGTACGCACCTGCTCCAGATTTCGCGGATTGCAGTGCGGTGTAGGTTATGCAGAAGCTTTTACCCAGGAGTTTGTGTGGCCTAAAGTTCTTACAAAGAGGTTATTGCCATGAAAAAAGTTGCGTGTGTAGGAATATTGGTAGCAGATGTAATTGTAGAGCAGGTAGAAAGCTTTCCCGAAAAAGGAAAACTTGAAAATGTTAATTCAATAACAGTGCATAATGGTGGAAATGCAATGAAGGCATCTGTGAATTTAAAAAAATTAGGAGTTTCTTCTTGCCTTATAGGTATGGTAGGGGAAGATATGTTTGGCGATTTCCTGATAAAAAGACTGGAAGAAGAAAATGTTGACACCCGTGGGGTAAGAAAAAATGAAACTGTGCAGACCTCTGCGTCAGTACTTATGATTGATAAAACAGGAGAACGCTCATATTTCCATACGACGGGAACAAATGCCGTATTTTCTGAAAAAGATATTGACTACTCTGTTATAGACGGATGTGATGCGGTTTTTGTTACGGGGACATTTTTGATGGATCGCTTTGACGGAGAAGAAACAATGGCTTTTCTTAAAAAGTGTAAGGAAAAGGGAAAGACTACCTTTCTTGATGTGTGCTATGATGCAAAAGGAAAGTGGGGAGAAAAGCTTGATATGTCAATGCCCTACATTGATTATCTGATGCCCAGTATTGATGAAGCAAAGGAAATTGCAAAAAAAGAAGACCCCGATGAAATTTCTTCTGTATTTATAGAAAAAGGCGCAAAGAATGTAATTATAAAGCTTGGCTCCAAAGGAAGCTACCTGCGAAAAGAGGGGGAAGAGAAAGGAAAAGTATTTCCGCCTTTTTATGTTAAAAACCCCGTTGATACAACGGGAGCGGGCGATAGCTTCTGTTCAGGCTTTTTAGCCGCATTTGCGCATGGTGAAAGTATTGAAGAATGTATGGAATTTGGTAACCTTACAGGTGCGTGCTGTGTAATGGAAAAAGGCGCAACAACGGGAATAAAATCCTATGAAGAAACAAGGAGGATGAAAAAATGCTTGTAACACTTAAAGAAATTTTGGAGGATGCGGAAAGAAGAAAGTACGGAGTCGGGCTTTTTAATATGCTCAATCTTGAAATGGCACGAGGAATTATTGAAGCGGCAGAGGAAGAGAATTCACCACTTATTCTTGGCGTTGCCGAGGTACATCTTCCACTCATCCCATTTGATTATGCAAATATGATAATGAAAAAAATTGCGCATGAGGCAAAAATCCCGGTTTGTCTTCATTTTGACCATGGGACTGATTTTGAAAAAATCAAGGCGGCAAAAGATGGAGGATTCAGTTCCGTTATGTATGACGGAAGTGCGCTTGATTATGAAGAAAACATCAAAAATACAAAGTATATAAGTGAATTTGCCCATAAAAAAGGCGTAAGTGTTGAAGCGGAGCTTGGTCACGTTGGTGGTGCCGAGGGCGGTGCTGATGACGGCATTGAAGAAATGTATACAAGAGTAGACCAGGTAAATGATTTTATAGAGCGTGCTGATATTGATGCACTTGCCGTTGCAATAGGTACTGCCCACGGACAGTACAGGAAGAAGCCCAGGCTTGATATAAACCGTCTTGCAGATATCTATGCAATCAGTGAAAAGCCTCTTGTCCTTCATGGAGGAAGCGGTCTTTCAGATGATGATTTTAAAAACACAATCAAAAACGGTATAAGAAAAATAAATATATGCACAGAAATGTGCGTGGCACTGCGCAATGCATATATTGGGAGTGCAAATCATGAAATCTTGTTTGATGACGGAAAAAATGCCGTAAAAGAAATTGTAAAAGGAAAGATGCAGCTTTTCGGAAGCTCGCAGAAAGCATAATTAAGGAGGAAAAGAGAATGGATTTTTTAAGTACAGTTGAAGGAAGCCTTTTGGAAAACTTTTATCCCAGGGGGTGGGATATCAAAAAAATTGATGAATGCTGTGAAAAGGGGGTTGTGCGTGAAAATTTCTGGAATAAGGATTTTTCCCCTGTTGAATGTGAAAACATTTATGAATTTGATACTCTTATGGGTCACGAAATTGCCCTTAAAATAAAAGAGGCACGTGACAGGGGAGAAAAGCTTATTATGATTCTTCCTGTAGGTCCTATGGGAATGTATAAATGGGCAGTATATTTTCTTAAATCGTGGAATGTAAAGTGCGACCATGTGTATACATTCAATATGGACGAGTGGGCAGACAAAGACGGAAATACACTTCCTAACGATAATCCTGCATCGTTTGAATACAGTATGAAAGAGGCATTTTTTGATAAGCTTGGCGAAAATACTGTCCCACCATCTCAACGCAATTTTGCAACGAAAGAAAATCTTCCTACATATCCTGAAAAAATTGCCGCACTGAAAAAAGAGGGCGCAAAGATGGTACTTGTTTTCGGTATAGGAAGAATGTGTCATATTGCTTTCTGGGAACCCCAGTTTGCAGAGGATTATAATAGCGTGGATGAGTGGAAAAATGCACCCTACAGAATTGCTGCGAAGCTTCATCCGCTTACAATAGAGCAGAATGCTATCACAAGCTTTAAGAGCCGTACAACGCTTGTCCCGTGCAGAGCAAATACAATAGGCCCCGGCATTTTCCTTCAGGCAGATACCATAATAGGTGGTTGTGACGGAGCGCTCGGAAGAGGGATGGGATGGCAGGGCATGAGTTTCCTGACAACCCTTCATTACGGACCTGATATGAA
>JAFSBF010000051.1 GCA_017441965.1 Clostridia bacterium
CCGCACGGACAGGGGTCGTTTCTTCCTACCTTTTCGGCACTGCGCCTTTCGGGACGCTTTGCCTCCGAGCCGTCACCGTGTGATGTAGCTGTCGGTGTTGCAACCATTTTTCTTTCAATGGGTGCCTGCGGCTTTACGTGGAAAATATTGCGCACAGTATCCTCACGGATAAGGGCAATCATTTCATCAAACATATCAAAGCCCTGGAACTTATATTCTTGAACGGGGTCATGCTGACCATAGGCGCGAAGGTTTATACCGTTTTTAAGCTGCTCCATATCGTCAATATGATTCATCCATCGGCTGTCAACACTTCTGAGCATTACAACACGCTCAACCTCACGCATTGCGTCGCCAAACAGCTCCTCCTGAGCTTTATAGGCATCCATAGCCTTTTCCTTAATTTCGTTGCGCACTGTTTCGTGGTCAAGCTTATTAAAATCACGTGTGGCAAAATCAAGTGTGCCCGGGGTGAAGAACATTCCTTCAATATAATCGATAAGACCTGTCATATTCCAGTCATCGGGGTACTGCGCACTTGCGTACGTTGTCATTGCACCGTCAATAATCTGGTCAATCATCTGCATAATGGTATCTTTCAGGTCTTCACCGTCAAGAACTCTGCGACGTTGCTCGTAAATGACATTACGCTGCTGATTCATAACGTCGTCATACTGAAGTACATATTTTCTCACAGAATAGTTTTTACCCTCAACTTTTTTCTGGGAATTTTCTATTACGCTTGTAAGAATACCCTGCTCAATAGGCTCATCCTCGGGAATACGCAGAGTGGTTATCATTTTTTCAATTCTTTCACCACCGAAAAGACGCATTAAATCATCGTCAAGGGCAATGAAAAATCTTGATTTACCCATATCGCCCTGTCTGCCGCTTCGTCCGCGGAGCTGATTGTCGATACGGCGTGATTCGTGTCTTTCCGTACCGATGATATAAAGACCGCCTGCCTCACGCACCTCCTGTGCCTCGGCAGAAATAGCCTCCTTGTGCTTATTATAAAGCTCGGTATATTTCTCACGTGCCTCAAGGATAGCTTCATCGTCAGTGTCGGCAAAGCCTGTAGCCTCTGAAATAAGGTGCTCGTCATAGCCGAGCTTTTCCATATCGGTTTTTGCCATATATTCGGCATTACCGCCAAGAACAATGTCAGTTCCTCGTCCTGCCATATTTGTTGCAATTGTAACTGCGCCCTTTTTACCTGCCTGCGCAACAATCAGTGCTTCCTTATCATGATGCTTTGCATTGAGCACCTGATGCTTGATACCACGCGCTTTGAGCACTGCACTAAGCTCTTCTGACTTATCAATAGTTATTGTTCCGACAAGTATGGGCTGACCGGTTTTATGAACACGCTCAATCTCATCTGCAATAGCCTTTATCTTGCCACGGTGGTTTTTATATACCTGGTCGTTTTCATCCGTTCTTAAAAGCGGTTTATTGGTGGGAATTTCAATAACGTCAAGAGAGTAAATTCCACGGAATTCCTCCTCCTCAGTTTTTGCCGTACCCGTCATACCGCTAAGCTTTTTGTAAAGACGGAAATAGTTCTGGAAGGTAATTGTTGCAAGAGTTTTGTTCTCCCTCTCAACCTTTACACCCTCCTTAGCCTCAATCGCCTGATGAAGTCCGTCGCTGTAACGTCTGCCGACCATAATACGTCCCGTAAATTCATCTACAATCAGCACTTCGCCATCCTTTACAACATAGTTAACGTCACGGTGCATTATGCCGTGGGCACGCATTGCCTGATTTATATGATGAGAAAGCGTCATATTTTCAGGGTCGGAAAGGTTTTCTATATTAAATGCTTTTTCCGCTTTTTCAATACCCCTTTGTGTCAGGGTAACGGTTTTAGCCTTTTCATCAATTATATAATCTGCATCAAGAACTTCGTTTTCTTCCTTATCGTCAAGCTCCTTGAACTTTTGTGAGGTAAGGGTACGTACGAATTTATCTACTATAGAATAAAGCTGGGTGGAGTTTTCTCCTGCACCGCTTATGATAAGGGGTGTACGTGCCTCGTCAATCAATATGGAGTCAACCTCGTCCACGATTGCAAAGGCGTGACCGCGTTGTACCATATTCTGCTTGTAAATAACCATATTGTCACGCAGATAATCAAAGCCAAGCTCATTATTTGTTCCGTAGGTTATGTCGGCATTATACGCCTCCTGCTTTGCAGAAGGCTCCATCTGGCTTACGGCAAGGCCAACACTCAGCCCTAAAAATCTGTAAAGCTTACCCATCCACTCACTGTCACGGCGGGCAAGATAATCATTTACCGTTACGATATGAACTCCTTCCCCCGTCAGTGCGTTAAGGTATGCGGGAAGTGTTGCAACAAGTGTTTTACCTTCACCCGTTTTCATTTCGGCAATTCTTCCCTGATGAAGAACAATTCCGCCTATTATCTGTACGGGGAAATGACGCATTTCAAGTACTCTCCACGCAGCCTCACGCACTGTGGCAAAAGCCTCGGGAAGAAGGTCGTCAAGCGTTTCGCCGTTTTTAAGCCTTTCTTTAAATGCCCCGGTTTTTGCACTAAGCTCACTATCGGAAAGTGCTTTATATTCCTCCTCATATGAGAGGACTTTATCTACAAGCGGTTGAATTTTTTTAAGCTCTCTCTGCGAATATGTGCCGAAAAGCTTTTCAATTATACCTGCCATTTGTATTCCTCCTTAGGCATAAGGGAGCCTAGTCCAATATGCCTTAAACTTGTTAAATTTTTATTCTTTTTATTTGTCGCTCCCCCGAGCGTGCCCCTTTTGTCCGCAAGCGGACATTTTCCCCAATGGGGAAATCAACTCGAAAGGCGTCAGCCTATCTTCGTCCTTCGCATAAAAATTATATTAAATTTCTGTTTTTAGACCATATCGGACTGGGCTCCCTTATGCCTATTTAGCCAAAGAGACTGTTGAACTGTTTTCCATAATAAAATTAAATATTTTTTCTGCACTGCTGCAGTTAAAGTTTTGAGAAAGAGAGTCTTTCATTTCATGAAGCACCGTTTCGTTATCCAAAAGCTCCCTCACAAGTGTGCAAAGCTCTGTAGAATCATCACGGGTATCTGCCATGCGGTTACTTACCCAGAAATTCATATTATGCGTTTCGCAGCCTGCCACCGCATCTATAAGTATCATCGGCAGATTGTTTTCTGCCGCCTCCGTTGTGGAAAGTCCGCCGGGCTTTGAAAGCAGCAGGTCTGCGCTGTTCATATATAAAGGAACGTTGCGTGTAAATCCTAAAATACGGACACTGCCCGGGTCATCAAGATAGCGAAGGCTCTGATAAAGCTTTCTGTTACTGCCGCAAATAACAACAAAGTATTCATCATCCTTTAAAATCTTTGTCATTTTGCGTGCGATAACCTTCATAGGACCGCATCCCATACTTCCGCACATAAGGAGAATTACACGTTTGTTTTCAGGAATTGAAAGCTCCCGCTTGCTTTCCTCCTTGCTTAAAGAAGTATGCACTTTTTTGCTGACGGGTATACCGCCTGCAAAAAGCTTGCTTTTTGCAATGCCGTGCGCGATGAAATCGTCCTCCAGACTTTCGTGGGGGATAATATAGTAGTCAAGGTCACTGTAGCAAACTCCCGGACTGCAGGTGTAGTCTGTTGAAATGAAATACGTTTTATCAAGGGAAAGTCTGTATTTCTTAACTGCACGGGTAAGCGTCATTGCGGAAAACGGGTGCGTACAAATGACAGTGTCAAAATTTCCGTCATTAACCTTTTTTATAAGTTTTCGTGCACCCTTGGTAATAGCCTCATAAAGCCTTGAACGCTTATGCCTGCCGTCGGTAAGCTCTGCCGCCTTATATCCAAGACCGAAAAGTGTGGGAGCTTTTTTATAAAGACGCACGTGCCATTTTGAAATAAAGTTCGATGCCTTCGGTGACAAAAACGCCAGAGAATCTGCAATCTCACAATATATGTTTGCCTCGTCAAAAGCCTCTTTAATTGCCCTTGCGGCACTGTTGTGTCCTTCGCCGGTATTGCAGGTAAGAATTAAAGCACGCATACAAAAGCTCCTTCGTAGAAAAATATCCTATTAATTATATCATATTAAATAGTAAAAATCAATGAAAATTATATGGCAGTATTTTATTTCCGCACACATCAAAGATATAGTTACGTGATTTAAGAAGAGAGGAAAGTGCAAAGGAATTTTCTATCCTTTCCTCACTGCATAAAGCGCAAAGCCCCTGATGCCCCTCGTGGTGGAAATCTGTGCCGCCGCTTATGATAAGGCGGGGATTTTCCTGCGCCGTTCTTGCCGCAAGGGAAACGCAGGAGTTATGATGCGGATGCATATTGAAAACCTCAATTCCGTCAAGGATATCAATGTTTTGCAAAAAGCAGGGATGTCTGTAGGGATGTGCCTGTAAAATGACGTTTTTATCGTTTTTGAAGCCTTTATAAAATTCTTCGTAATTTCCAAAAATATAGTCGTAGGCATTATAGGCGTCTTCCTCGCTTATACCGTATACAAGGTATTCGTTGGTGCTTTCGGGAAAACGTATTTCAAGACCGAAAATCACGTCAAAGCCTTTTTCATCACCGTATTTTTTCGCTTCGAAAAAATCGTGCATATAAAACTTCATAAAATCTTCTTTGGTTTTAAAGTCACGAAGTACTGTTGCACCAAAATGGTTTGTAAGTGCAAATCCTGAAAAACCAAGCTCCATATAACGGTCAACACAGCCTTTGGGGTCAATATCGCCGCATTTACTTACGGGGGTGGTATGAACGTGAAGGTCATATTTATATTTATAATTTTGTATATTCATAGTAAAACCTCTACAATTTTCTACATAATAAAGATAGCCGCAACCTAAAGCTGCGACTATCCCTGTAATTATTTGTCCATATTGAACTTCTTTCTGAA
>JAFSBF010000052.1 GCA_017441965.1 Clostridia bacterium
CTATCATTACCGCAAATCTCCTCTCGCACAATCTTTGTAGAGGAGGTTGCTTCACCTTGCCACCCGTTATACCCGGAAACATTGCTGCCTACCGTTGCATCTTCAAAGTCCTCGTAAAAAAGTTCAACCGAAACATCCTTACCTCGGTTATATATACCCATATCCCAGGGTGTCTGACGTGCATTGCTGTTAAAGTCAATTTGCGGAATTGAAACCATTCTCAAAGGGTCAGGTGTTTCAAACGTCACAGTTTCTACAACATTTCCGTCTGCGTCCTTAATATAGTATTCCTCAATTCCTGCGTATCCTTGTACCTCTGCCGGAAGCTCCTTACCCATTGCACGTGCAGGGCTTTCAGGCTTTAATGTAAAATCCATCGATGAAGCATCTGTAAAGCACGGATTTGTTATAAGGCTGTTTTTCTCTGCATCAGGAATTGATTCCGTTTTCTCCACATTATAGAAAAGGTTATAATCGCTTATTATCCCTTCGGGAGTACCATCAACAAAATCATACGCCTTTGAAACATTCATAACTATATTGTTATAAAGCGTGGGACGAACCGTTGGCGGATACCATCCCCACGCATCATTACTTGCCTTTGAAAATGAAAATCCGTTTTTCGCACCGTAAGCAATGTTATTATATGCGTGGCAATCCGTTGAGCCTGAGAAAGAAAATGCCTTTCCCATAAAGTCCTTTGATGAAGCATATGCAATATTATTGTAGAAAACGCAATTGTACGCCTCAAACCCTACGTCTTCTGCCGTGATATACGGACTGTTGCCGTCTGATGAACCGCCTATCTGGTAGCCGTGTGTACACGAAGTACTTGTATTCTGAACAATGTTATTATAAACAAGACAGTTTCGAGAATTTCCCTTTAGCATATATCCAACCCTGCCACAGTTAATTACCTTGTTTTCCGAAATCACTGCACCTATGCAGCCGAATATATCCATGCCCTCACGTATTGAATTTTCAACAATATTATCCTTTATAACGGCATTTTTTACATATTTTACCTTTATGCCTTCTTCATAGACATTGTAAAATTTATTGCCGATAATCTGACAACCCTCAATTTCATTACCTTTTCCTATACCGCAGTTAAGAAGAATATCCTTGCTTGTTTCGTGTGAACCCTCCTGCGTAATTACAAAATCCTGCACTGTTATATATGATTTTGTAATATCAAGCTTTTCACGGTTTAAATTTTCAGCATAAGAAATTATTGCACCGTGTTTATTCTCCGCTTTTATTGTAATGGGTGCGCCGTCAGTACCGCTGTTTGAAAACACCGTATACTCTGTTTCTTCATATGTTCCGTCTGCAAAAATTGCAGTATCGCCTGCCTGAAGCTCCTGCGCTGCTTTATAGAGTGTTGCCCAAGGGTTTCCCTCACTTCCGTCACCGGCAATGTCATCACCGCTTGGTGAAACATAATATGTATTTCCCGATGCAAAAACAAGTGCCGATGGCATCATACACATCACCATTATAAAGGAGAGCAAAATTGCAATTAATTTTTTCATTTATTTCACCGCCTGTTCTACCTTCAAGACCTTCATATTGTCATAGGAATTTGCCTCTCTGTAGCAGTAAAGTCCGACAGTTCCCGTCTTATAGGAATTATCCTCCACCTCACGTACCTTTTCGCCGTTTATGTAGAATACGAACTTATTTCCCACTGCCGTAACCTTCATATTATAGATTGTATCGGCTACAAAATCGGCATTCCATTTTTCAATACTTGCAAAGGAGCCGTTCTGCCATTTTGCAAATTCGAGCATTCCGGGGTTTAAGAAACGGAAGGTATACATATTCTCCATATCCTTATCACATCTGAAAATAATTCCCGATGCATTACCGCTCTTTGTGTTGGGGCTTTCAACATCTGCCGAAAACTCATAATCGCCCCACTCCAGACCTCCGTCATAGCTTACCGTTGTTCTGGGGGTATCCTCTTGCACCTGTCTTAAAACTCCTCGCTCTGTTTTCCATTCGCCGCCCGATATTTTAAGGTGGTCTGCGCCCTTTTTAAAATCAAGGCGAAGGATTATTCTTGCCGCATCCTCATCAACGGCTGCAACCTCTGCTGCAGAGAAAGCATATATTCCCATATTACGGCTTGCTACTCTGTCTATGCCGTCAAAATCTGACAAATCAAAAGTTATCATTTCACCGTCTGCGCCGATA
>JAFSBF010000053.1 GCA_017441965.1 Clostridia bacterium
AGAGTGACATTCTCTTCGGCATTGAAAACGATATTGACTATATTGCGGCATCATTCGTATCTTCAAAGCAGGATATGCTTGATATAAAGACCTTCCTTGACGAAAATGGCGGCAGTGACATCGGTCTTGTTGCAAAGATTGAAAATCAGAGCGGCGTTGATAACATCTACGAAATATGTGAAATCTGCGAGGGTGTTATGATTGCACGCGGAGATTTGGGCGTTGAAATTCCTTTTCAGGAGCTTCCCGCCGTACAAAAGAAGCTTGTTACAGTTTGCCGTATGCGCGGAAAGCGTATTATAACTGCTACAGAAATGCTTGAATCTATGATTTATAACCCCCGCCCCACACGTGCGGAAATTTCTGACGTTGCAAATGCCGTTTATGACGGAACGAGCGCAGTGATGCTCTCAGGCGAAACGGCGGCAGGTAAATATCCCGTTCAGACAGTAAGAATAATGTCTTCAATCTGTGAGGAAACGGAAAACAATATTCATTATGACAAGCGTTTCCACAGAAGTGATTTTGAAATAAAAAGTAACATTGACGCTATATCACATTCTGCGTGCAGTATGGCACTCGGTGTTGACGCAAAGGCGATTGCCGTCTGCTCTCTTTCAGGAAAAACAGCAAGGCTGGTATCAAGATTTCGCCCCGTTGTTGACATAGTAGGTCTTACCACAAGTAAGCGTGTATGGCGTAAGCTTGCCCTTTCCTGGGGTGTAATTCCCGTACTTTGTGAAGAGTATCCGTCTGCCGAAGTAATGTTTTACAGTGCCGCACGCAAAACTACAAAGACACTTAATCTTAAAAGCGGTGATAATATAATAATCGTCGGTGGAACAACAAGCGGCAAATCAGGCGAAACAAATACCATACGCCTTGAACGTGTACGTGGCAAACAAATTTGACATATTTAGAAGATTTATGTTGAAAAGAATTATATTTTAAGTTATACTGTATATTAGTCATTAACTATGTATTTTACAAAGGAGTGTTTTAAATGAACTTTTTTGACGAGCTTAAAGGTTTTGACAGTGAGGTTTTCGAAGCCTGCAATAAAGAACTTACCCGTCAGAGACATAATATTGAGCTTATTGCATCAGAGAATATTGTTTCAAAGGCAGTGCTTTTAGCTGCAGGAACAGTTCTTACAAACAAATATGCCGAGGGCTACAGCGGAAAGCGTTACTATGGCGGCTGCCAGTGCGTTGACGAGGTTGAAACCCTTGCTATTGAGCGTGCGAAGAAGCTTTTCGGTGCTGAGCACGCAAACGTACAGCCCCACAGCGGTGCAAATGCAAACCTTGCAGTATTCTTTGCATTTTTGCAGCCGGGTGATACCGTTATGGGTATGAACCTTGCACACGGCGGTCACCTTTCACACGGCTCACCCGTTAACATCAGCGGTAAGTATTTTAACATTGTTCCTTACGGTGTTGATGATGAAACAGGCAAAATAGATTATGATAAGATGCGGGAAATTGCACTTGAGTGTAAGCCCAAGCTTATAGTTGCAGGTGCAAGTGCATATTCAAGAACAATTGACTTTGCAGCATTCCGCAGTGTTGCTGACGAGGTTGGTGCAATCCTTATGGTTGATATGGCACATATTGCAGGTCTTGTTGCAGCAGGTCTTCACCCAAGCCCTGTTCCCTATGCTGATGTTGTTACAACAACAACACATAAGACACTCCGTGGTCCCCGTGGCGGTCTTATCCTTTGCAAAGAACAGTATGCAAAGCAGATTGACAAGGCTGTATTCCCCGGAACACAGGGCGGTCCCCTTATGCATATAATTGCGGCTAAGGCAGTTGCTTTCGGTGAAGCTCTTACAGATGAATTCAAAGAATATCAGAAGCAGATTGTAAAGAATGCAAAGGTTCTTTGCGATGCACTTAAGGCAGAAGGCTTCAACGTTGTTTCAGACGATACTGACAATCATCTTATGCTTATCGACCTTTGCCCCTTTGATATTACAGGTAAGGAAATGGAAAGACGTCTTGATGAGGTGCATATCACCGTTAACAAGAATGCTATCCCCAATGATAAGCAAAGCCCCTTTGTTACAAGCGGTATCCGTGTAGGTGCTCCCGCAGTAACCTCCAGAGGCTTTAAGGAAGACGAAATGAAGCTTATTGCAAAATGGATGAAGCTCGTCGCAACTGATTTTGAAGCTAATAAGGAAAAAATCACTGCAGAGGTTTGTGCTCTTTGCGAAAAGTTCCCCATTTACGAGTAAGAAATGGAAAAGGGATTAATTCATATCTATACGGGCGACGGCAAGGGTAAAACAACTGCTGCAGTAGGTTTATGCTACCGTGCCGCTCTTAATGGGTATAAGGTAGGGTTTACTTCTTTTATGAAGGACTTTTCAAGCGGAGAATGTCTTTGTGAGAACATCTTTACAATCTTTAAATCCACCCCTTTTGTTGGATTTTTACCGCAAATGTCCACTTGTCAGATTGAAAAAGCAAGAAAAGAGGCTAACACCCATCTTAAAGAGATTTTTAACATAGCACTTACAGAGTGCTATGATTTAATCGCTCTTGACGAGGTGCTTGTCGCGGCAAAGTGCGGTATAATAGATAAAGAGCTTTTAATAGGTCTTTTGAAAGACAAACCCGACTTTCTCGAAGTAGTAATGACGGGGCGAGATTGTCCCGAGGAGCTTTTTGAGTATGCTGACTATGTGAGCGAGATTAAGGCAGTGCGCCACCCTTACGAAAAAGGAATAAGTGCCCGAAAAGGAATAGAATATTAAAATTGGCTGTAAAAAAAGTTTACTTTTTTTACAGCCAATTTTTCGTAGGGAATAGGAAAAAATGCTTCAGAACGGACAAACTGAGCCTACTAAGATTAATTAAGATTTTTTGCAAAGCAAAAAATCCACCAACACTTCGCATTTCGAACTTCGAATTTCGAATTTGTTATCGTTTTGGTCTTTTTAGGTTCAGGATTTTCCTTTCATATCAGAAAATCCCTCACCCATTATATGCTCCGCCTCCGATGCTATGACAAATGCTCTTGGGTCTTCCTCATAAATTATTTCTTTTATTTCGTGATACTCCCACACACGAACAACGCACATCAATACCTTGGACGGCTTTTTTGAATACGCACCCTGCGCATTCAAAAATGTCGCTCCACGGTTTTTTTCGAGTAAAATACGCTGTGCAATTTCCTCGGTCTTTTCTGAGATTACCAATATGTTTCTGCCCTTTTCTGACCCGTATACAATTTGGTTGACTATCCTCGTCTGACAAAAGAGCGATACAACACCAAAAAGCGCAGCCTCTATATCAGTAAATACAACTGCAGACAGCGCGATAATAACTCCGTCTACAAACATCATTGCCTTCCCTATTTGTATATGCGGATATTTTTGTTCCACAAGGTATGATACAATATCTGTTCCTGCCGTAGATGAGCCACGCAAAAAAATTATACCAAGGCCGCTGCCCATACATACTCCGCCGAAAATTGAGCCAAGCATACGGTCACCCGAATATTGCGGAAAGAACGGCGTTACAACCACGTCAAGGATAACTGTGCTTATTAAAAGAGTTCTGAGTGTCCTGAGCGTAAACCTTTTACCTAAAAACTTAAATGCAATCAGCACCAACGGAATATTTATAACAAGTATCACAAGTCCCACGGGAAGTCCCGTCAGGTATTTAATCATAATTGCAATACCGCTCGCCCCGCCGGGTGCTATATTTACTTTTTCTGCAAAGCAATATATACCCGTCGCAAGTGCAAGTGAGCCTGCTATATCGTATAATATATCATAAACAAGCTTTCTGCTGCTTTTAGTCATATGCACACCTTCTTTTTGATAATAGAAAGGACTAAAGCCCTTTATAAAGCTTTAGTCCTTTTCTATTATTTTACTTTTATAAATTTTTATTCAGTTGTATAAAATTCATACCAGTACTCGTTTGTAAGAATGTCATAGCTTGCCCCTGAAAGCTGCCATGAAAACAGCTCTTCAAAAAGCTTACTGCTGACATATGTAACACCGTTTTCAAGGAGCACTGTGCCTGTTTTAAATTCATTTGCATCTGCATATACGCTGTCACTGCCAACGATAAGCTTTAAAGATTTAAAGGACGGGAAATATTCACTCGTTGCCGTTATAACACCGTTTTCAAATGAAATTTCCACACTGTCCTCATACGCAGCCTCAAGTGTAGTGCGGAGCGGAACATATACTACTCCGTCAATCATTGGGAGCTTTTCTGCACTTCCGCCTGCCCACCAATTAGGATATGCGGGCATTTCTTCCATATTTTCGGGAATTTGCGGCTTTGGAAGCATATCTGAAAGTGAGAAGGAATTTTCCTCTGTAAGCTTTGGAAGTGTTACCGTAGTAGTATTTATTTTTGACATTGCCACTTTTGACTTAACCTCAAACCCAAGAGTTCCGCTTGCCATATAATTCCACTTTATTCCCGTAACAGCCTCATATATACCTGATATATCAATGCATATATCTGCGACAGTATCAACAGAAGAAATCTTTCCGTTTTTGAGTATATACGTGTATGTTATTCCCTTATCACCTAAAAGCTTTATTTTTTCAAAGGGTATCTGTTCAAGAGACTCAAGGATATAATTAATCTCTTCGCCGTCTGCACCCATTGTTAAGAAAAGTCCACGCATCTGCCCGAAAACATACGGAACTACCTCTTTTATCATCCCGATAAGCGCATCATTGTCAAGTTTAATAATGCATTTTCCCGAAGACATCTTTATATCTGCATATTTTTCAAGCACCTGTGCGCTGTAGGTATTAACGGCAGTCATAAATTCCTTATTGAAAATCATTGACATTGTTTTCACAAAGTCTGCTTTATCCTCTTCATCAGGAAGTGTTTCCAGTGCATCAACCACCATATATTTGTTTGTATACGGATATGAATATATAATCTGCATTATCGGCTTCCCTGCGTCTGACAAATCCATATTCATCCACATTCCCATTTTGGAACTAAGTGCAATATTAAGGTTTCTATTAACGTCTATATTTTGCTCTGCATCTGCCGTAAGTGCTAATTTAACCTTTTTCATATCACTACTCATATCAATCTGCAGTAGCATTTTTGAATCAAGTGATAAAAGCGTTTTTAAAGCTGCTTTTATATCAATAAAGTTTTCTATTTGCTCAGGAACCTGCAGTTCCCCTAAAAGTGCATATACATCATCTGCACTCTCAAAGCTTATGCTTACAGTATAATCCCCCGTATAGTTTGTATACATATCGGTAAGAAAATCTGTCTGTGCTCCTACGCTTATACTGCACAAAAGCATAACCACGCAAATAATAGTTGCAACTGTTCTTTTCATATATGTACTCCCTCCTTTTTAAAAGGGTGTGACAAAATAATCTTGTCACACCCCTCATAATCAATCTTCTTTGTTTTTCTTTATAAGAGTATTTACCTTCTCAAAAGCAACGGGAATATAGTCCACAAGCTTATCCAGAGGGGTGTTATTTGAAGATACGGGAATAAGCTTAATCTGTTCCTGCGTTACTACTAAAAATCCGATAGGCGAAATTGAAACACCTGCACCGCTTCCGCCGCCGAAAGCCTGAGAATTCTGTCCTGTGGGAATATCACTTCCGCCTGCGGCAAAACCGAAGCCCACCTTTGAAATCGGGATAATCATTGTTCCGTTACTTGTTTCAACAGGGTCCCCGATGATTGTATTTACATCAATCATTCCTTTAATGTTTTCCATTACCGTACCCATCAGGTTGTTAATAGGATGCTCACCCATTTTTATTCCTCCTAAATTTTATTTTTATCAAAATTGTTATTGCAATAATTATAATATAAACAATACGGCTGCGTATTATGCATTTTCCCTCTGTCTTAAATGTAGCTTTTTGATAATCAGGATTAATTTTTACATCGTGTTTATTAACAAATATTATTCTTCCAAGATTACCTAAAACACCGTAAACGGCTCCCCACAATAATCCAATTCCTATCGCAGTTGACGCCGCCTCACCCGTACCGAAAAGTATCTCTACAGATACGTTTTCAAGCCTAATATATTTTTTTATAAGACGTACTGTACTTCGCCTTAACTCTGAAAATTCCTTTATTCTTTCGCTAAGCTTTTTTGACGATTTTTCAAAGGTTTTTACCTTTTCCTCGGGGGAGTTTTTTGTCTTTCCCTCTCCCTTTTTTTCTTTAACAGATTTTTTATATATCGGTATTTTCCAAAGGTAAAGCTTCCCACTCGCCTTCTGGTCCTTAAACGATAGCTCCGCTCTTACGGGAGCACACAATATAAAAGCAATAATAATCACTGCCAAAAATGCATAAATCAATTACTCACTCAACTCCACCGTATTGATGTTTTCTTCATTTTCTTTAACAAATTCCTCTATTATATCACTTTTAACATTTTCTGTTTCCTCCTGAAGTGCTTCTTTTTCAGGAAGCGGCGGCAAATCCTCAAGAGACTTAAGTCCAAAGCACCGCAGAAACTCCATCGTCGTTCCGTAGAGAATCGGTCTTCCCGGGGTTTCCGCGCGGCCTAATTCATCAATAAAGCCACGCTCTAAAAGTCTTGCCACAGAATATGTACAGTCAACACCACGGATAAAATCCATCGTACCCTTTGTAACGGGCTGATTATATGCAATTATAGAAAGTGTTTCAAGTGCCGCAGAGGAAAGACCTGCCTGCCTTTTTATCTGCGTAACACGCTGTATACATTCATAGTAATCGGGATTTGAGCACATCTGTATGCTGTTTTCTATTTCAATAAGGCGGATGCCCCTGCCCTCATCTTCATACCTTTTTTTAAGGCTTTGAAAAGCATTTTTCACCTCATCCTCTCTTACCTCAAGAGCCTCGGCAAGCTTTTCAATCTCAACTGCCTCTCCGAGGGAAAACAGCACCGCCTCAAGCGCACACTCAATATTCTTCCCAATTGTCAAGTTCCACATCTTTTTCACCCTTTTCGCAGTAAAGGGTATCCCCCTCCTGCATTACAACTACAACATTTTCTTTTATAAGCTCAAGCAGTGCTAAAAACGTCGCCACATATTCCCCACGCACTCTTAGCCCTTCAAAAAGCGATGCAAACGAAGCACGCTCCCCTTTTTTCAATCTGCGAATAACATTTGTTGATGCCGCCCTTACCGAAAAGTTTGTTCTGCCGATAACCCTCTTAAAGGTTTTCGGGTCAATGGGCTTTCTCGTAGCACTTCTGTCAATCACTGCAAAAAATGCATCAAAAAGCTTTTCTATAGGAATTTCACGGTTTTCCGTCTTTACCTTCGGCAAATCAAGCGGCTCGGGACCTTTAAAAACTACGTGCTCCATACTGTGGCTGAGCTTGTCCATCTCAAGCGCCGCTTCCTTATACCTCTTGTACTCTTCAAGACGGTCTGCAAGCTCTGCACGCGGGTCTTCTTCCTCTTCTTCGGGGACGGGGAGAAGCATCTTTGACTTAATATACAAAAGCTGAGATGCCATTACCAAAAACTCTCCGCCGACTTCCATATCAAGCTGCTGCATAAGCTCAATATACGCAAAATACTGGTCCGTAATCATTGAGATTGGAATATCACATATACTGACTTTATTTTTACTTATAAGGTGTAAAAGCAAATCCAAAGGACCTTCAAACACCTCTGTTTTAAAAGAAAGCTCACTCATAATCTTTATCCTTACAAAAGTATTGAAATAAGTCCGTTAAGCATTTTCAGCCATAGGCTGAAAAGAGGATTTATAAAAAGAGAAAGTATCCTTCCCAGAAATCCTGTCAGCGAAAGGAGTATAAGCACGGGGAAACCAAACCTCTCATACTGCAAAAGTCTGCCGTAATTTTCGTAGGAAAGAAACGCTCCTAAAATCTTACTTCCGTCAAGCGGAGGAAACGGTATAAGGTTAAATACCGCAAAGCTGATATTAACTACCGCAAGCTGCATAAACACCGTATAAATAAACTGTGTCACAAAATTGGGGAAATTAAGATATACATATACGTAATAAACTGCAAAAACAATTGTTGACAAAAACGCCAGTATTATATTTGAAAGCGGTCCTGCAAGTGCAACAATAGCACTGTCACGCTTGCGGTCTTTAAAATACATAGGATTTATCGGCACAGGCTTTGCCCATCCGAACCTGAAAAACACCATACAAAGAGCACCTATCGGGTCGAGATGCGACAGCGGATTAAGAGAAAGCCTGCCTGCATATTTTGCCGTAGGGTCGCCCAGTTTATACGCTATAAGTCCGTGCGCATATTCGTGCACCGTTATAGCCGTAAAAAGCACGATAAAGCGTGCTAAAAGCTCTGAAAGTGAATTAGCCAAATAACCCAATTCTACACCACCAAACTATAAAATTCCTTATTTATATCATACCACAACATCCCTTTAATTGTCAACAAAACGCTTTTAGCTTAATATATTTTTTACAAATTTTTCTTTTTTATCACAAAAGGATGACGGCATATACCGTCATCCTTTTGTCACTTAGCGTCTTTGCAATTACAGTTTTTTGTGCTGCACTCTTTGCTATGTGGACAGCCAATGCATTTAACACCGCTTTTTTTCGCTTTATAGATATACCGCACGGCAAGTCCTACTATAATTAAGAGCGCAACTGCAATAATAATATCGGTCATAAAATCAACCTCTCTTTTTATCAGCTTTTATACACAGATAAGTTATGATTACCGCCTCAATAAGCACCGCTGTAAGACCGCCGAAAAATCCCGGTGCAAACGTACCAAGTGTTATCAGCGAGCCAATCTGATAAACAAGAAATCCTACTGTAAAGCCAACACCTATCTGCAGTGCAATACCGCCAAAAAGCCATTTCTTGCTCTTTAATTCAGCATTCATTGCACCTATCGCTGCAAAGCACGGAGGCGTGAAAAGGTTAAACATCATATATGCAAGTGCTGCAACAGGAGTAAGATTTAAAGCATCTGCGACCATAGCACCCTCTCCGACAAGCTCAAGGTCTCCGTTTATTACAGCAGAAAGTCCAAAAAGAGTTGCAACAGTGCCAACAACATTTTCCTTTGCTATAAATCCCGTAATTGCACAAGCCACAAGTTTCCACGAAGCAAAGCCTACAACGGGAAGGATTATCCAGTCTATGGGCGCACATATTGCGGCAAGAATTGAATTACTGCCATCCTCCGCCGCAAGAGAGAGCGCCAGGGTAAACGAACTCATAAGCGTTATTCCCACATTACACACAAGTATAATCGTACCTGCCTTAACTATGTAGGCCCATCCTCTGGAGCACATTGACTCGACCGCCCTCCATACTGAGGGTATTTTATATTCTGGAAGTTCAATGATAAAGAACGATTTCTTGTTCTTATATCCTGTGATTTTATTTATCATAAGAGCACACAGAAGTATTATTGCAATACCTGCAAAATACATAGCCGTACCTATCCACGAATGTGAAGGGAAAAACGCACCTACAAAAAGCGAAATCACGGGAAGCTTTGCGCCGCAGGGCATAAATGGAGCTATCATTGCCGTTGCACGTCTTTCACGCTCACTACGGATTGTACGGCATGCCATAACACCGGGGATAGCACATCCCGTACCAATTACAAAGGGAATTACCGATTTTCCCGAAAGTCCTACTTTCTTAAAAATCGGGTCAAGCACAACCGTCGCACGTGCCATATAACCGCAATCCTCTAAAAGCGCTATCATAAAGTACATCACCATTACAAGAGGCAGAAAGCTTACAACTGCGCCAACACCGTCAACGATTGCACTTGAAACAAGCGTTTTTAAAAATTCACTGCTTGCCCCCTCCATTGCCTTTTCGATAACAACCCCAAACGCCTCTATCCATCCTACAAGTATATCTGAGAGCAAAGGGCCGAGCCAAGCCTGCGAAACATAAAATACAATCCACATAACAAGTGCAAAAAGAGGAATTCCAAGCCACCTGTTAGTAATAACGGCATCAAATTTATCCTGAGCGTTTTTTTCGTTTGTACGTACCTTTCTCTTTTCCACACTTTTTACTATACTGTTTACAAATTCAAAACGCTTTCTGTCAGCTTTCTCCACCGCTTTTTTATCGGTAAGGTCAATATTTTCCTGTATGTAGGGCGGTATCTGCTTTTTTCCTTTCAAATTAACTGCTGCCTTAACAACCTCTGACAATCCATCAGAAGAAGTTGAAACCGTCTCTATAACAGGGCATCCAAGCTTTTCTGAAAGCAGCTTTGTGTTAATTCGTGTTTTCTTTTTTTCATTTATATCTGCCTTATTAAGGGCAACGATAAGGGGAATTCCAAGTTCAAGTAGCTGCGTTGTAAAAAAGAGACTGCGACTTAAATTGGTTGCATCTACAATATTTATAATAACATCGGGGTTTTCGTTTTTTACATAAGAGCTTGTAACACTCTCTTCCGAAGTAAAGGGCGACATAGAATATGCCCCCGGGAGGTCAACCGCCAAAAGCTCCACTCCATTACAAAAAGCTTTTTTAATAAGATGCTCCTTCTTCTCCACAGTCACTCCTGCCCAGTTGCCAACCTTCTCATTTGCGCCGGTAAGAGCATTATACATTGTAGTTTTACCACTGTTGGGGTTTCCTGCCAATGCAATCTTCATAAATAATTCCTCCTTGTGATATATTCACCGCACTAAGTTAGTTTTAACTAACTTAGTAGCAAAAAAATTACCGAAAGCTTTTTATGCAACAATAATTGCCGATGCAAGCTCTTTATCTATATTATATCTTCCATCCTTGATAGAGACAACACAACTGTCCTTTAAATGCGAAATCACAGTAATCATCTCTCCGCTGTAGCAACCAAGTGAAAACAAAAATGCATTCAGCTCTTCATCATCCGTCTTTATATCTGCGATAATATATTCTTTTCCTTCTGTTGCCTCTGCTAAATTCATTATGTCCCCCTCCTTCATGGTTGGTTAGTCTTAACTAACCATAGTTATTTTACCAACGAAAGATGCGTTTGTCAAGCGTTTTTTGAAAATTTTTCTAATTTATTTTATGATGAAAACAGGGGGCTTTATCCATAATTTACATAAAAGGATGTTGCATTTTATGTCGAATACATATAGCGAAGGAGTGTGATACATTTGAAACACAAAAAAATCATATCGGCAGTTACAGCACTTGGTATGCTTTCAAGCAGTGCATTTGCATCTGTCAGCTACACAGTACAGAAGGGAGATTCCTACTGGCTTATTTCACAGAAATTTAACACCAGCCTAAGCTCGGTGCTCAGTGCAAATAATGCCACTTCGAATACCTCTCTTAACACAGGACAGAAAATAACCGTTCCATCAAATACATACACTGTCCAGAAAGGAGATACATATTACCTCATTGCCAAAAAATGCGGCGTTACGCTTTCATCTCTTTTAAGCGCAAACAACGCCACGCAAAGCAGCGTACTTAATATTGGCGACAAGATTAAAATTCCCGACAGCAGCGCCTATATTACCCATACAGTTCAAAAGGGAGAAACCTACTGGACTATTTCACAAAAATACGGCGTAAGTCTGAGCAGCCTGCTTTCATATAATGGTGCAACAAATAACTCTGCACTTAATATCGGTGACAAAGTAAAAATCCCCAAAAGCGGCTCTTCCTCATCTTCAGGCTCGTCATCACCATATGTTACATATAAAACCTATAGCGTGCAAAGCGGTGATACTCTGTGGAATATTGCAATTAAGCACGGCATCCCATATTCAGAGCTGCTCGAGACAAATTCCCTTACCCAGTCAAGTAAAATATATACGGGTATGAAGCTTACCATTCCCGTACACCATATACCCATAAAATATGCACCTGCAGGTTACGGGGAGCTTCTTGACTGGTTTAGCGAGGCACAGTATGTAATCCCGATAAACACAAATTTTACAATTGTAGACCTTGCAACGGGAAAAAGCTTTAATGCGCGCAGAACTGTCGGCTCAGGTCACGCAGATTGCGAGCCGCTTACTGCGAGTGATACCGAAATTATGAAAAGCATCTGGGGCGGAAGCTTTAACTGGAACAAGCGCAGCGTCCTCGTTAAATATAACGGCAGAACTATTGCCGCCAGTGCTGCAGGAATGTTACACGCAGGAAACGAGGGTGCACCGGGCGGTGAATGGACAAGCTGGCGCAGTGATGACTACGGCGCAGGCATAAACTATGACTATGTAAAGGGGAACAATGCCCACGGACATTTTGACCTTCATTTTTATAAATCTATCGGTCACAGCAGCGG
>JAFSBF010000004.1 GCA_017441965.1 Clostridia bacterium
ATCGCGTGAAAACTTATCTGCAACTGCCTGCTTCAGCTCTTTCGTTCCTGATGCGGGCGTATATCTTGTAAAGCCCTCGTTTATTGCCTTTATAGCAGCCTCCCTGATATGCTCGGGAGTGTCAAAATCAGGCTCACCTGCACCAAAACCGACAACATCAATACCGCTTGCCTTCATTTCATTAAATTTTGCAGTTATTGCAAGAGTTGATGAGGGAGTTACTGACTGAAATTTTTTGGATAAATACATTTAATCACCACCATATAAATTAAACAATATTTTACACTATTTTCAGAAGTTTTGCAATAGAAAGTTATCAAAAATAACTATTTTTGTTTAATTCGCCCTATAAAAGAACAATATCGGTTTCAATTTTTTTGATTATGCTCAAAAAACCCCTTGTTCTCTGCATCGTCTAAAATCTTCTGCACTGTTTCCCATGCAATGGGAAGTCCTTTTTTAATAAGTGCCGCCCTTTCCTCTACCTGAGGGCGCACCACCTTCCCCTTTTTCCACGTGTGACCGTCTGTAAGGAAATTATTGATAAGCGGCTGAAATCTGTCAAGTGATGCTGCAAAGACGGCATCGGGTGTTTCCTGCTTTTCAAATTCAAGCCACAATCCCTTTATTTCATCACCATCTTCTGCGGGAAGCACGGAAAAAAGCTTCTGTGCCGCACGCATTTCCCGCTCAGCTTTATCCTCCCCTGCCTTTTCGTCATAGCAGAAGGTGTCACCTGCATATATTTCAACCAAATCGTGGACAAGGCACATTTTAATTACGCGTTCCTTATCCACACCCTCGGGTGCAAATTCAGCAAAAAGCATTGCCATCATTGCAATATGCCACGAATGTTCCGCATCTGTTTCCCTTCTTGACTTATCGGCAAGCAGTGTCTGACGATAAACTGACTTCATTTTATCAATCAGTATTAAAAATTGCAGTTTTTTATTAAACCTAACATTTATATCTTCATTATATATGTTTTCAGCCATTCATATTCCTCCTTTGTAAGGAAAGGCTTTAAAAGTATACTGCACTTTTCATTATAGTCATTAAGCCACTTTCTCTGTCTTTCATCAAGCATCTGCGGAATAATTCCCCTTGTTCCTATCGGGCAATAGTTAAGCACTTCAAAGCACAGAAAGCTTCCATATTCCGTTTTCATATATTTTTTTACGCAAAGATGGTTTTCTATTCTTATACCGTATTCATTTTCGACATAAACACCGGGCTCATCTGTAATAGTCATCATTTCACAGAGCTTTTCCTGCGATTTTATTGATAATCTCTGCGGCCCCTCATGTACTCCCAAAAGGTATCCTACACCGTGCCCCGTCGAGCATCTGTAGTCAAGTCCCTTTTCCCACAGTGGCATACGAGCGAGAATATCAATATCCCGTCCAAGCGCCCCATCGGGAAATACCGCCATCAAAAGTGCAATATTGCCCTTTAAAACAAGTGTGAGGTTTTCTTTTTGTTCGTCAGATATTTCGCCAAGCACCAATGTGCGTGTCGTATCGGTTGTTCCCTCAAAATACTGTCCGCCCGTATCAATAAGAAGAAGTCCGTTTTTCTCTATCTTTGCACAGCTTTCCTTTTCACAAGAGTAGTGCATCATCGCGGCATTTGCACCAAATGCCGCAATTGTGTCAAAAGATGGATATATATACCCCTCTTGCGCCCGTCTGTTTTTTTCAATGATGTCGCACACATCACATTCATCAATATTTTCCGAATGGTATATCTCATAAAAGCTCTTGGTAAGGGCTATATTTTCCTTAATATATGCCTTTTTAATATTTTCAATCTCTTTCTTTGTTCTTATACATTTAAGATTGTATATGAAGTCTTTTCTGTCTTTATACGCACATTTTAGCGCCTTTATCAGGTTATAGTTGCAAAGCGTAAAATCTGCCGCAAGGAAGCTATCCTCACCAATTTTTCTTAAATCTGAAATTATATTTTTATAATCATTCAGTGTCACATTATTATTCTCAAGGTATTTACACACACAATCATCTATCTTTTCCTTTGGTGCATATAAAAAGATTTCGCCTTGCGACACAACGAGATATGAAAGCATAACGGGGGTACATTTAATATCATTCCCCCTAATATTAAGAAGCCACATAATACTTTCGGGAAGGGCTGCAAGATAATGCGTAAATCCCTCTTTTTTCATAAGGGAGCGTACCTTTTCCACTTTTTCGGAAACTTTCTCTCCGCAGTATTTTTCGGGTAAAATAAAAGCCTTGTCAGAAGGCATAGACGGACGGTTTTCCCAGATAACATCAGGTGTAAACTCTGTGTTTATATTAATATCACATTTCCTAAGCTTTTCTATAATATTATCAAGCTCTTTTTTTGAAAAAAGGCTTCCGTCAACACCTAAAATATCCCCGCAGTTTAGTTTTTCTGCTAAATATTCGTGAATTTTAGTGCAGTCAGGCTCTGATGCCTTGTAAAGCTTTATTCCGCTAAGCTCTTTTTCCGCCTGAATATAGTATCTGCCGTCTGTCCACAGACCGCCCTCTTCCTCTGTCACAACGAGAGTTCCTGCAGACCCCGTAAACCCTGAAACCCACTCCCTCAGTTTATAATGCTCGGGCACGTACTCACTAAGGTGCGGGTCTGCGGTAGGAATAATGCAGGCAGAAACACCGCATTTTTTCATATATTCACGTAAAATCTCTACTTTATTCATAACACGTCACCGATGCTTAATTGTGGCACTGCATTGAGGTCAAGACTACCCCTTATTCCCGCTTTATAGTTATAATATCCTGCGCACGAAATCATCGCCGCATTATCCGTGCATAAATCTATCGGTGGACAGTAAAATGACATATTGTTCTTTTCTGCTTCATTTTTCATCTGCTCACGCATTCAAGAATTTGCCGCAACACCGCCTGCGATTGCAACATTCTTTACACCAAGCTCCTTTGCGGCACTGACTGTATTATTTACAAGCACGTCAACCGCCGCCTGCTGAAATGATGCGGCAACATCTGCACTGTTAATCTTTTCACCCTTTTGCTCTGCCGTGTGAACATAATTTATAACTGCCGTTTTAAGTCCGCTGAAGCTAAAATCATATCCCATATGCGGTCTTGGAAATTTAATTGCATCAGGATTTCCCTCAAGCGCAAGCTTATTGAGCTTTGGCCCACCGGGATAACCCAGTCCAAGCACCCTTGCCGCTTTGTCAAAAGCTTCACCTGCTGCATCATCGGTAGTAGCACCTAAAACCTCAAAACTGCGATAATCCTTTATATGAAGAATATGGCTGTGTCCACCCGATGCAACAAGGCTGACAAAGGGTGGCTTGAGCTCTGGATAGGCAATATAATTTGCCGCAATATGCCCCTGAATATGATTAACAGGCACAAGAGGCTTTTTTATAGCATATGCAAATGCCTTTGCAACAGAAACTCCCACCAAAAGAGCACCTACAAGCCCCGGATTGTAGGTAACTGCAACTGCCTGAAGCTCTTCCTTCTTTATATCAGCCTGCTTTAATGCCTCATCAATAACATATATTATTTTATCAATATGCTTTCGTGATGCGATTTCAGGTACAACTCCGCCGTATATTTCGTGCAGAGGTATCTGTGAATAAACAACGTTTGAAAGCACCTGCCTACCGTCTTTTGTTACCGATGCCGCTGTTTCATCGCATGAGGTTTCAATTCCAAGTATATAAGCCATATTTACCGTTCCTTTATTTCCAGTTTATATATAATAGCGTCTTCCTTTGGGTTGGTATAATAATTCGTTCTTTTTCCGATTTCTTCAAAGCCTATCGAGTGGTAAAGCGCCCTTGCCGCCCTGTTTGCAGCACGCACCTCTAAAAACACTGATATAGCGTTATGCTTTTTCATTTCATCTATTGCAAAGGAAAGGAGTTTTTTTCCATACCCTTTCTTTCTCTGTTTGTTATCTACTGCAATACGCAGAATTTCGCCTTCATCTGCGGCAATCATAAATATACAGTAACCGACAATATTTTCTTTATCCTTAATTACAATAACTCTTTCCTTTGCCACTTCATCTGCTATTATTTTTTCGCTCCAAGCATCTGAAAAATACTTCTTTTCCATTTCGGCAAGCTTTTGTGCATCCTCGCTTTTTGCCAAGGTGCAATCATTTGTATTTTCAAGACCTTTTTTTATATATTCATAAATCATCTGCGCAGTATCTTCATAAAGTGCTAAATTTCCGCCATAGGGGTCTGAAACATCACCATTTTCCCCTGCAAATTCCGCAAGAGTTATAATTTTATCATCATCAAGATATGTGCGTAAAAACTCCTTGTGGCTGTTTGTCATTGTAATTATAAGGGCATATTCCTTTAAATCATCAGGTGTAATCTGCTTTGACATATGCTCGTCAAGGCTTGCACCGTATTTTTTAACTGCCACTTTTGCATTTTCTGCCGCAGTAGATGGATATGCCACACTAATACCTGCAGACAATGCCTTTTTCTCTTTTGAAAGTGTATTAAATATCGCCATAGCCATAGGGCTTCTGCAGGTGTTTCCACTGCAAACAAATAATACATCCTTACTCATTTGTTATCACCCTGCCCCCTGCAGCCTTAAAAAGTCTGTTACGAAGTGCAATTCCTATGCCGTCCTCTCCGGGCATCTCGGCAAAAACCACGTCCGCACCATCTTCATCAGCCTTTCTTAAAAGGTAAAAAAGCCGTGCAGCATATTCCCTGTCATCTGCTCCTGCATCATAAATCAGGTCAGCCTTATATGATGTCTCCGCAGTGTTTTTTGCTATAATACAGACCTTTTGATTTTCTTCTGCAAGGTTTTCATATTCAGTCATATTTTCAAGCACATAAACCTTTGCATCAGGGCTGTAGTGCTTATATTTCATTCCGGGACACTTGGGCGCACCCGTAACCTCCCCTGCATATATAACTTCGCCTATCACACTTCTCATATCCTCGGGCGAAATCATACCTGGTCGCAGTACAACGGGCAATTCACCGCTTAAATCAATTACAGTTGACTCTATTCCTATCATTGAGCTTCCGCCGTCAACAATCATATCGACACGCCCCATAAGGTCTTTTATACAATGCTCTGCTGTTGTAGGACTTGGACTGCCGCTTAAATTCGCACTCGGTGCCGCAATCGGTGTCCCTGAAAGCTTTATAAGCGCATTTGCAATACTGTGACTTGGAAGGCGCACTGCAACTGTATCAAGACCTGCCGTAACGCAGTCAGGTATCCCCTCTTTTTTCTTTAAAATAATGGTTAGCGGACCGCCCCAGAACTCATTGGCAAGCTTTAGTGCGCTATCAGGAATTTCGCGCGCAAATCTTTCAAGCTCACTTATATCTGCAATATGCGATATAAGCGGATTATCCATAGGTCTGCCCTTTGCCCTGAAAATATTTTCCACGGCTTTCTCGTTAAATGTATCGGCACCAAGCCCGTAAACCGTCTCCGTAGGAAAAGCCACAAGGCCGCCGTGTTTTATAACATCAGCAGCCTGTGCAAGTAAATCTGTATCAATATTTGCAGGATTGATTTTTATTATCTTAGTCAATTCAAATCTTCCTTTAGCTCGTTAACAACATCAGAAATTTTTGCAGACACCTCTGCCACACTTTTAGATGCATCTATTATCTTTATATTTTCATTCTCTAATCGGTCAAACACATCAAAAAACTTATTTCTTATCTTATTTAAAATCTCCGTCTGCTCAAAAATTTCTACTGTTGCTCTGTTATTATCAATCCTTGACTTTGAGCTTTGAGCATCCAAATCAAGGAATATGCATAAATCAGGCTTTCTTATATCAGGACAGTTAAGGTTCATATCCATTACCCACTCTATATCGCTGTCCATTCCCTGATATGCAAAAGAGGAGTAGTAATATCTGTCCGAAATTACATCAAAGCCTTTTTCAAGCGCCTGATTAATTCCGCATTTAGGGTTAACATTGTGGAAAATTCGGTCAGCAAGAAACATTGCGGCAAACTCAGACGCACTGCGCTCATAATTTCCGCTTAACGCATCACGCAGTATTCCGCCCGTAACCGACATTGTCGGCTCGGCAGTTAAAAACACCTTTCTGCCTTCCTTCTCAAGCTTTTCCTTAAGCAGAGAAATCTGTGTGCTTTTCCCTGCACCGTCAATCCCCTCAAAAACTATAAAACGACCCCTCATACTATTTTTCCTCTCAGCAGTATTTTTCAAGCACCTTTCCAAGTCTCTTAACACCTTCAACCAATTTGTCATCGGGCATTGTTGAGAAATTGAGCCTGAAACCGTTATTTACAAGGCTCTGGTCAGTTGCAAAGTTATTTCCCGGAACTATAAGTACCTTTTCCTTAATACATTCATTACTAAGCTTTAATGTATCTATTCCAGGCGCATTACACCATACGAAAAGTCCGCCTCCGGGCACAGTATACGTAATATTTTCAGGAAGATATTCCTTCATTGCACCGATAAGCACATCACACTTCTTTTTATAAAGAGCGCGCATTTTTTCAATAAGCTCTCCAATATCATAACGCTTCATAAATTCAAGTGCAAGAAGCTGAGGTAAAAGAGCCGTATGAACGTCAGAAACCTGTTTACCCAAAACAACCTTCTCTGTGAAATTCTTCGGTGCAATAAGGTAACCAAGTCTTAATCCCGGTGCGAGAATTTTTGAAAATGAGCCACTGTAAAGCACAACGCCCGCTTCATCCATTGATTTTATTGTCGGCAATTTTACCCCGTCAAAGGTAAGCTCGCCATACGGATTATCCTCTATTATGAAAATATCATTGTCACGTGCGATTTCGTAAAGTGCCTTTCTCTTTTCCACGCTCATTGTAACACCTGACGGGTTCTGGAAATTTGGAATTGTATAAATGAGCTTTACATTAGGCGTGTTTTCTATTGTTTTTTTGAGCTTTTCGATATTTATACCGTCACTCTCCACCTCAACACCAACAAGGTTTGCACCGTATGAACGAAATGCGTTAAGTCCCCCTACAAACGAGGGCGCCTCAACTATAACACTGTCACCCTCATTAAGGAGAATTTTTGAAACAATCTCTATAGCCTGCTGACCGCCTGAAACAATTGTGATTTCATCAAGCGATGCATTTATTTTTTCACGCTCTTTCATCATTTCTAATATTTTTTCACGCAGGGCAATATTACCCTCTGAAATTCCGTACTGAAGTGCGCCTACGGGGTTTTCCTTCAAAATATCAGCAGCAATCTGTGAAAGCTCTTCACTGGGGAAAAGCTCCGCCGCAGGATTTCCGCCTGCAAGTGAAATCATCGTCGGGTCTGCCATTGCCTTAAACATTTCCCTTATCGCAGAGCCTTTAAGGCTTTTCATACGTTCTGAAACTGTAAATTCCATTTTTTACATCTCCTTTTAATTGGCTGCTTAAAAACCGAAATACTGCTCGGCATTATTATAGCATACACCCTTGACAATTTCCTCGAGTTTTTCCCAATCAGCAGGATATTCTCCGTTTTCAACCCACTCACCGATAAGATTACAGAAAATTCTTCTGAAATATTCGTGGCGTGTGTATGAAACGAAGCTTCTGCTATCTGTAAGCATACCGACAAATCTTGAAAGCATACCCAAGTTTGCAAGAGCCTTCATCTGCTCAACCATACCGTCACGCTGGTCATTAAACCACCATCCGCTGCCAAACTGAATTTTTCCCTTTACGGGGCCATTCTGGAAGCAGCCAAGCATGGTGCCGAGAACGTAATTGTCCTTGGGGTTAAGTGTATACAAAATTGTCTTTGGGAGACAATTGTCTATTTCAAGACAATCCATAAACTTACCCAAATCCTCTGCAATACACAAATCGTTAATTGAGTCATAGCCTGTATCGGGGCCAAGCTTATTGTACATTTTAGTATTATTGTTACGAAGCGCACCAATATGAAGCTGCATAGCCCATCCAAGACGTACATATTCCTTTGCACAGTGCTTGAGAACTGAAGTCTTGAATATATTAATTTCATTAAGTGAAAGCTCCTGCCCTGCAAGCTTTTTGTTAAATACCGCTTCTGCATCACCTACAGCATAGGGTACATATTCAAGGGCATGGTCGCTTATACGGCAACCGTTTTCGTGGAAGAAATCTATTCTCTCGCTAAGCCATTTGAGAAGTGCGGGATATGTCTTAATTCCAACACTCTCTATATAGGGAAGAAATGTTTCCTTGCCTATTTCAACAGCTTTATCAGGACGGAATGTAGGCAGGATTTTTGTAGAAAAGCCCTTCAATGCCTGATGATATTCAAGCGTATCTGCAGGGTCATCTGTTGTACATACAACCTTAACATTTGAACGTCTGATAAGCTCCTGCGGTCTGAATTCATCCTTTGCAAGGCATTCGTTCACCTTATCCCAGATAGACTTGCACGTCTTTTCAGAAAGAATTTCATCAATACCGAAAAATCTTTTAAGCTCAAGATGTGTCCAGTGATAGAGCGGATTACCAATAAGATACGGCATCGTTTTTGCAAACTCTTCAAACTTTGCGTAATCATCGCCATCCCCCGTGATAAGCTCCTCATCTACACCGTTTGTTCTTATCTGGCGCCATTTGTAATGGTCACCGCCAAGGAAAAGCTCATACGCATTCTTGAATTTTTTGTTTTCTGCAATCATCTTGGGTACAAGATGACAGTGGTAGTCAATTATCGGCATATCCTTTGCAAAGTCGTTATAAAGCTTTTTTGCAGTTTCGGTTCTAAGCATAAAATCATCATTAATAAAACTCATTTTTATCCTACCTCCCATTTATTAAAGCATTTTTTCAAGGGTATTTCTTATAGCAAGGATGAAATCCTTTGAATTAACTACTGTAGGTGTTGCCCCTTCCCAAAGACCTGCAAGGTCCTTTGTAAGAGTACCGCCCTCAATAGTGTCTATACACGCCTTTTCAAGCTTATCTGCAAATTCCATAAGCTGTGCTGAGCCGTCAAGCTCTCCCCTCTTTCTTATTGCACCCGTCCACGCAAAAATTGTTGCAACAGGGTTTGTAGAGGTTTCCTCACCCTTAAGGTATCTGTAATAATGACGTGTAACAGTGCCGTGTGCCGCCTCGTATTCAAAGTTTCCGTCAGGGCTTACAAGAACACTTGTCATCATTGCAAGCGAGCCGAATGCCGTAGAAACCATATCACTCATAACGTCACCATCATAGTTTTTACAAGCCCAGATATATCCGCCCTCACTTCTTATAACACGTGCAACAGCATCGTCTATAAGAGTATAGAAATATTCAATTCCAAGTGCCTCAAATTTTTCCTTATATTCCTTTTCATAAATGTCCTGGAAAATCAGCTTGAATGTCTGGTCATACTGCTTTGAAATAGTGTCCTTTGTTGCAAACCACAAATCCTGCTTTGTGTCAAGTGCATATTTAAAGCACGAATGTGCAAAGGAAATTATTGAGCTGTCCTTATTATACTGTCCCTGAAGAACACCGCCGCACTCAAAATCATAGATTGTCTTGCGTGTTACTTCACCGCTCTCGCTTGTAAAAACAAGCTCCGCTTTACCCTTTTCCTCTGTCCTGATTTCAGTAGCCTTGTAAACATCACCGTATGCGTGTCTTGCAATTGTGATAGGCTTTTTCCAGTTCTTTACCGCAGGATTAATTCCCGATACTAAAACGGGTGCACGAAATACTGTGCCGTCAAGAATTGCACGGATTGTTCCGTTGGGACTTTTCCACATTTCTTTAAGGTTATATTCCTCAACACGCTGTGCATTGGGTGTAATGGTAGCACACTTTACACCCACGTGGTGCTTCTTTATAGCCTCACCTGCATCAAATGTAACCTTATCATTTGTTTCGTCACGGTATTTAAGACCTAAATCGTAGTATTCTGTATTAAGCTCTACAAACGGCTCAAGAAGCTCCTCTTTTATCATTTTCCAGAGGATACGGGTCATCTCGTCGCCGTCCATCTCTACAATAGTTCCCGTCATTGGTATTTTAATCATTTTCTTTCATCCTTTCGGCATAGTAATTCATTAAGCATCCGTCAAGTATTATTTTACGCTCATCCGCAGTAAGACCTGCAATGTTAAGCTTGATAGGATTATACTTTCCATCCTTCATTATAACATAGCCTTCTGCAGTTTCCTTCGCCTCTTCAATTATAGTGCGGATATTAGGCACAAATACATAATCTCCGTCACTGTAATTAAACTCGGTATCCTTATCAATCGTAAAGGGCAATATACCCCAGTTAATACAGTTTGAACGGTAACGCTTTGTTGCATATTCATAGCAAATGTTACCAAGACCTCCAAGCACCTTCTGGCAGCTTGCCGCCTGCTCTCTTGCAGAGCCGTCACCAGGTTTCTTTGCAAATACGCAGGAGCCAAGCTGTGTAACGCGAGCCGTTTCCTCTCCGCCAAAATCTGCAAGAGCTTTTATCATCTCCTCAGGAATGTTTCCTTCTCTGCGCATATTTTCCATATCACGCACAGCTTTACTGCGCTCTACATACTGAGGAACACGTCTTGAAAGTGCAAATTCAGAAAGCTTAATCGGGTTTGAGCGGTAGCTTGAGGTTTCGCCTGACGGAATAAGCTCGTCCGTCGTTGTAACATCATCGTGAATAACTGCCGCAAGCTTTAAAAGAACATTTTCACCAAGCGGGTACATTTTCGGCCAGTCCTTGATATTGGGGCCAAGTCTTAATTCCTCACTGCAATCCGCTTTTCCAAATCCGTTATATACACGCTTTTCATATACACCCTTATCAAAGGAGTAGCCAAAATCAGCATTGCCGTACTCAACGTCAGTTGCCGCAGTAAGTACACCGCCGTTTGCTGCCGTTGCAGCAATACTGCGTGCATCCATAAGGGCAACACCGCTAATCTGTCCATCCGAGGGCTTAGAGCCTTCACGGTTGGGGAAGTTACGTGTTGTATGACGAATAGAAAGTGCACTGTTTGACGGAACATCACCCGCGCCAAAGCACGGTCCGCAGAAGCACGGTTTAAATACCGCACCTGCCTCAAGCAGCTTTGCCTGAACACCGTTATTTATAAGGGCAAGATTTATCGGCACACTTGAAGGATATACGCTAAGGTTAAAGTATCCGTTTCCTGTGCTCTTTCCGTCAAGGATTGCAGCCGCCTCGCAGATGCTCTCGAACATACCGCCGCTGCAGCCTGCAATAACACCCTGGTCTATCATAATCTTTCCATTCTTTATCTTATCTGTAAGAGAGAAATTAACCTTATCTCCAAACTGCTCTTTTGCCTTAATTTCAATTTCTCTGAATATATCTCCTGCATTTTCACAAAGCTCATGTACGGTATATGCATTTGATGGATGGAAGGGCATTGCAATCATTGCCTCTATCTTGGAAAGGTCTATCCTCAGTGCCTTGTCATAATATGCACCGTCATCAGGGGTAATTTCCTTATAATCTTCCCCTCTGCCGTGGATAGTAAGATACTCCTTTGTTTTTTCATCTGTACACCAGATAGAAGAAAGACAGGTTGTTTCTGTTGTCATTACGTCAATTCCGATACGGAAATCCATTGACAAATTCTTTACACCAGGACCTGCAAATTCTAAAATGCAGTTCTTTACATAGCCATCCTTAAAGGTTTCACCTACAAGCGCAATTGCAACGTCCTGCGGTCCAATTCCTTTTTTGGGAGCATTCTCAAGGTACACAAGAACAACCTTTGGTGCATCTACATCATACGTCTGTGAGAGAAGCTGTTTTACAAGCTCAGGACCGCCTTCGCCAACACCCATAGTGCCGATTGCTCCGTATCTTGTATGGCTGTCGGAGCCAAGTATCATTTTTCCGCAGCCTGCCATCTGCTCACGTGCATACTGGTGGATTACCGCCTGATTTGCAGGCACATATATACCGCCGTATTTCTTCGCTGCAGAAAGACCGAAAACGTGGTCATCCTCATTTATTGTTCCGCCTACTGCACAAAGGCTGTTGTGACAGTTTGTAAGTGCATACGGAACGGGGAACTCCCGAAGTCCGCTTGCACGTGCAGTCTGTATAATACCCACATATGTTATATCGTGCGAAATAAGTGCGTCAAACTTTATACGCATCTTATTGTCATTACTCTTCTTATCCAAACAGTGAGCACGCATTATTTTATAGCTCATTGTTTTTTCTCTGGCATCCTCAGGCGCACTGTAAAGCTTTTCTCCGTCATTTACAGAAACGAGCTTACCGTCTGCCGAAAGGTATGCACCCTCACCTATCTTTTGAATCATAACATATACCTCCCATTTTACCATTATATGTACTATAACATAAATCAGAAAAAATCACAATAGATTTTATCAATTTTTCTTGTTTTTTAGCACATCATACCTTGTACACACCTTTTATCCAAGAGGCATATTATAAATACGGGGGGACTTTTTCCCCTGAATCTAAAAGAAAGGATTGTAATCTATGAAGGATTTACTCGATATACAAGTTATCTCTTGTGATAATCCCAATAACAACAAGGATTGTCTTGATACGCTTCCGCTTGCATACGCTTACGTTCCCTACCAGCGCTTTGAAACGCCTATGAGTATGGAACAGGGCTTTAAATGCGGTACAATATTCCCACGCCTTAATAAGCCTTTCGGAGTATATGGCAATGAATTTCATTCAAAGGAGGATGTAAAATGGAAAATGTAACAAATTCATCCAGACGTGAAATGCTCAAAAAAGTTCAGGAGGCTGATTTTACAGCTCTTGAATGGCAGCTTTATCTTAACACTCACCCCTACTGCGAAAAAGGGCTTCGTCTTTACCGCAAAGCAGTCGACGAGGCGAAAATGCTGAGAAAAGAATACGAAGAAAACTACGGACCTATCACTGCAACCTCTACGCCAAATAAACTTCCGTGGCAGTGGTCAAGAAATCCCTGGACATGGGAAAAAGAAAGGAGCTAAATTATGTGGGTCTATGAAAAGAAACTTCAATATCCAATAAGAATAAAAAATCCAAACCCTAAAATGGCACAAATTATTATGAGTCAGTACGGTGGACCTGATGGTGAACTAGGTGCATCGCTCAGATACCTCAGCCAGCGTTTTTCAATGCCTAACGAAATTACAAAATCAACACTTAACGATATAGGTCTATCAGCGATGATTTTGCTCCTTTATGCAAAGATAGGCAAAGCCTACTGTTTTCAGTATGCTTTGCCCTTTTCTTTATACCACTTCAAGACTTAAAATCTCTGTCCTATATGTATCTAACTTGCCTGTTGACTTATAAGCAACCCTAAAATTGAAAGGGATGTCTTTAAGCCTTACCACAACAGTATGACCTTCATAAACTGTTATGCTCTGTGTAACTGTTCCTAAAAGGTAGTCTAAATCTTCATCCTTTAAGGTCAGCACCCTATCAATTTCAGCAATAATACTGTCCATTCTGTCTTGTTGCTTTTGCTTGATATTTTCTAACTCTTTTAACTTATCCAATTCAGCATATATCTTTGAAATCTCATCTTCAATTTCTTTTTGCTTTATTAAGAAATCTGCCTGTTTAATTTCATCTGCTAATCTCATGTCAATAAGTTTGAGTTTGTTTTGCTCTAACTTATCAATCTTGCTTTGTAATTTATCAATAGACTTTGTTTTATCTTCAATGCTTAAATCTGCTATATCCTTAATAATCTCTTGCTTTAATTCTTCTTTATTATCAACAAGAACATTAAGAATGTGAAGAACTATGTTTTTCAAACTCCTATCACTTGCCCACTCGCTCATAGAACATTCAGCATTTCTAAAAGCTGCAGCCTTAACGTGATTCAAACAATTCCACGCTCTTGAACTACCCACAGATGTCTTTTTGATTTTGTTTACAAATCTTTCACCACATACCCCACAGAAAACTTTGCCAGATGCCCAATAACGATTACTGTGTTTGCTTTTCTGCTCTGC
>JAFSBF010000005.1 GCA_017441965.1 Clostridia bacterium
CCATTTTCTTCAAGCTCTTGGCGTTTTCTAAAGCCCCACAGAACACCTACGGTATAAAGATTTGCACCTTTTCCCGTTTTCATATCTGTTGCGGTGTCGCCTATGTAAAGACATTCATTATTTTTTACATTCAGCTCGTTTAATATACCAAAAACTCCCTCAGGGTCAGGCTTAAGTGCGATACCCTCCCTTGCACCGTAGCAAATATCGACAAGGTCGCTTCCAAAAAGAGCGTCAGAAACCTTAAGGGCTGTATTGTGCGGCTTGTTTGAAAGAATTGCAACGGTAATACCCTGCTTTTTGAGTGCCTTGAGCATATCTATTATACCCTCATACGGCTCTGTAAGATACAGAAAGTCATTGTCATAGGTTGTGTTGTATTCGGGGTAGACTGCGTCAAAATGCTCTTTATTTCCGCCAACCCTTTCAATCATTCTTTCTACAAGAACTTTAGCACCGTTTCCTACAAGGATTTTGTATTCTTCCGTATCTATTGCAGGAAGTCCTGCCTTGGAAAGAGCATTGTTGGCAAAATATGCTATTGAGTTTATTGAGTTTACGGTTGTTCCGTCCATATCAAATATGCATAATTTTATCATTGTTTTTCTCCTAACGTAAAATTTTAATTATCCTGCTTGAAAACCTTGTTGATTTACGCGTGGGTTTCAGCTTGTCCACTATAAAAAATATAACAAGAACTCCAATCAAAGATGCAATTGCGCAAATATCTGAAAGGATAACGTTGTCAGTGATTTTTTCTGTAATGAAGTATGCGGCAATACATATAAGGATGGGGAGTATATAGCCGATAAAGGCAAGGAAAAGAAAGCTTGCTGAATTCATCTGAAGCTTTACTGTATCCCCAACCTTTGCGTATATTCCGTTTGTAGCCTCAACAAGTGTTGCAGTGGGTTTGCACTCTCCGCTGCATTGTGAGCAGTTTTCACCGCAGGAGGAGGTGCGGCGTATTCTTACAAGCGCACGTCTTCCGCGAAGCTCTACCACTTCACCGATTTGTTCCATATAGTCTGCCTCCTTACTGCACTAAACCAAGCATCTGTGATGCATTTTTCAGCGAAATTTCATTAATATTATCACCGCTTATTATACGTGCAATTTCAGATATTCTCTCGTTCTCATTAAGTGCACGTATAGTTGTTTTAAAACCACTGTCTGTCATATTCTTTTCTATCAGCAAATGGTGCGTACCGCTTGAAGCGATTACGGGAAGATGTGTAACACATATAAGCTGATAGCTTTTTGAAAGTGACTTCATTTTATTTGCAATTTTTTCAGCCGCCCTTCCCGAAACGCCCGTATCAATTTCGTCAAAAAGAAGAGTGGGGATTTTGTCAAAATCAGAAAATACAGATTTAATTGCAAGCATTACTCTGCTGATTTCACCGCCTGATGCTATTTTTGCAATTGGCTTAGGTGATTGCATAGGGTCGGTTGATATTAAAAGCTCCACCGCCTCATTTCCGTTTTCGCCATACGGGATAGGGGAGAAGGAAAATTCCACACGGCACCCTGACATATCAAGCTGTGAAAGCTCGAACGCAAGTTTTTCTGACAAAATTTGTGCATTTTTATGGCGTGAAAGAGACAGTCTTTCTGCGGCACCTTCAATTTTCATTAAAAGCTTTTGATGCTTTTCCTCAAGCTCGGCTTTGTTTTCGTCGTATGACAAGAGGAGTGAAAGCCTCTTGGTGGCAGTTTCATAAAATTCAAGGATATCTGATATTTCACCGTTATATTTTCTTTTAAGAGTGTTAATTATGTCAAGTCTGTCATTAACATCCCTGAGCTCATACGGAGAAAACTCCATACGGGAAAGGTATGAGGACACATCACGGGAAAGCTCCTCAACCTCATAATAAAGGTCAGCAGCTTTGCTGTGATAGCTTTCTGCATCGGCATCAATGCCTGATAGCCGTTCAAGCTCCCTCATAGCATCGTAAAGAAGGTCTTTAGCACCGCCCGTAGCTAAAAGAGAATATGCTTTTTCAGAATGAAGACTGATAGCTTCAGCATTTTCGAGAAGCTTTTTACGTTCAAGAAGCACTTCCTCCTCGTCAGGGGAAAGGGAGGCACTTTCAATTTCGGTTGTCTGATATTTTAAATAATCTATTTCGTTTTGTCTGGATATAAAATCGTCATTTAGCTTATTTAAGGCGTTTTCAGTATCCTTAAGCTCCTTATAAATAACTTTATATTCATCTAAAAGGTTGCTGTTTTTAGAAAATTCATCAAGAAAATGTATGTGAGTAGATGTGTCAATAATTTCCCCACTGTCACGCTGACCGTGAATTACGACAAGTCTTTCACCTATAGTACGAAGAAGGGAAACATTAACCGCTATAGAGTTAATATGGCATATATTTCTGCCGTCACGGTAAAGCTTTCGGGAAATAATTACATTTCCGTCATCAGTGGGAATATTATTTTCTTCAAGAATACTGTCAATCCCATTACAGAAAAAAACGGCACTAACCCTTGCAAAGTCTGTTCCTTCTCGGATAAGGTCCTTTGCAGTGCGACCGCCAAGTACCATATTAAGAGAATTGATAAGCAGTGTTTTGCCTGCACCGGTTTCGCCCGTTACTACGTTAAGCCCGTTTTCAAACTCGATAGATGCACGCTCAATAACTGCTATATTTTCTATATCAAGCCCAATAAGCATATTAATCCACCATATTTTTAAATTTTTTACAAAGCTTTTGTGCAGCCTCCTCGCTGCGGGTTATAACAAAGATTGTGTCGTCACCTGCAATAGTGCCGAGACACTGTGAAAAATGCATTGCATCAAGTGCAGATGCAGCACCCTGCGCCATACCTGCGAGTGTTTTTATAACGATAGTGTTGATTGCAAAGTCAACACTTACCACGCTTTTATTAAAAATAATGGACATTTTATCCGAAATATCCTCATCAGCGGCAGCAGAGTTTTGTGCATATACGTATCTTCCGTCGCTGTTAAGTCGTTTTAAAAGGCGAAGCTCTTTAATATCCCTTGAAACTGTTGCCTGCGTTACGTCAAAGCCAAGCTCGCCAAGGGCAACGGTAAGCTCCTGCTGAGTTTCAATGTTTTTTTCATTTATGAGCGAAAGTATCGCATCGTGTCTTTTATTTCTCATAATTTAATCCTCTATTATAACTTTTTTTGCAGAATATCGTAAAAACTTAAATCCTCGCTATGTACAAGGCGAGCCGTATATTGTGATTTTTCAATCGTTATATAATCATCCTTACCGACACTTGAGAAAATCTGTCCGTCAACACTAAGCTGAGAAACACAGTCAGATTTGATTTCAACAAGCTTTGGCGGAAGTACAATCGGTCTCGCACGAAGCATATGCGGACAAATAGGAGTAAGGAGCATTGCATCTGCATCAGGTGATACAACTGGACCACCTGCAGAAAGGGAATAGGCAGTAGAGCCTGTAGGGGTAGATGCAATAATTCCGTCAGCACGGTAATGGCAAACTGTTTTGCCGTTATGGTATGCTGTAAAATCTGCAAGACGGGACCCGTCGGCACGGCTTAATACAATCTCATTAAGTGCGTGATAGCACACAGTCTCTTTTCCTGATGAATAAATGCGCACACAAAGCATATATCTGTCATCATAATGAATATCGTCACTTAATAAAAGACGGGCTGCGTTAGAAAGATTGGAGCTTTCAAAGGTTGAAAGGTATCCGAGATTTCCTATATTAATTCCAAGCAGAATATTTTTATGCTCTGCACATTTTTTTGCCGTAGCAATTATAGTTCCGTCACCGCCTAAAACTGCAACAACACGGCAGAGAGAAAAAAGCCTTTCCTCACTTGCGGGGGTTACGCCAAGTGGAATTTCTTTATAAGTGTCAGGACAGTAAACCTCTGCCTTATCCTTTAAAAATGACACAAGCTCTGACGCAACTGCGTAGGCGTTTTCTTTATCGTAATTGATAATCAGTGCAATTTTATTCAAATAAAATCACCTCTGTATACTTTAATCTGTATAATTATACATCATATCTTATAAAAGGTCAAGAAAAGAGGAAAGAAAAAATTAACATAATATTGACAAGGAGTAAAAAATTTGTTAACATATAAATATCTTAATATTCGACAAAATAGGGTAGAGGTGCGGTTGCTATCAGTAAAGCTTTGTATTTCGGCATAAAAGAGCTTGAACGGAACAATCGCCGAAGTGTGCAGCAAAATGCCGTTTGTTGTATGCTGGGCCGTCAGAGAATATCTGCCGGACTGTCACAAATGTGGAGAGCTATCGCAATTTAAAGAAACTATGAAAAGGTTGCGCTCTTCACGCAACCTTTTTTTGTTGGAGCGAAGGAGGAGAAAAAATGAAAAGGAAAAATTTACTTTTCACAATTATGGCAGCAATAATGCTATTTGCCTGTCCAATGGCAGCTTTTGCAGAAGGTGCAGAAGAAACTGTTAAGATGGCAGGAACATTCTGGGCACTTGTACCGCCCGTTATTGCCATTGCACTGGCACTTATTACAAAAGAGGTTTACAGCTCTTTGTTTGTAGGTATCGTTGTGGGCGGACTGTTTGCATCAAACTTCAAGCCTATAGCTGCAGTTGACAACATTGTTAACGAAGGTATTATTGCAGCCGTTTCAGGTATTGCGGGAATTTTTGTATTCCTCGTAGTTCTCGGCGGTATCGTTGCACTTGTAAACAAGGCTGGCGGCAGTGCCGCTTTTGGTGAGTGGGCAAAGAAGAACATAAAATCACGTGTTGGGGCAATGCTCGCTACATTCCTTTTGGGTGTACTTATATTCATTGACGACTACTTCAACTGTCTTACAGTTGGCTC
Source organism: Clostridia bacterium (assembly GCA_017441965.1). Lineage (GTDB taxonomy): Bacteria > Bacillota > Clostridia > UMGS1883 > UMGS1883 > UMGS1883. Next base: position 4,832 of record JAFSBF010000005.1, read on the forward strand.
AGTTATGCGTCCTGTGACAGATGCACACAAGATTTCAAGAGCGAAGCTTTCATACCTTATTGATGCAACTGCGGCACCTATATGTATGATTGCACCCATTTCATCCTGGGCTGCAGCGGTGTCTGAGTTTGCACCCGAGGGTCAGGGTCTCGCACTCTTTATAAAGGCAATTCCGTATAACTTCTATTCACTTCTTACACTTGTATTTATAATCGCACTTGCACTTATGAAGTTTGACTACGGTCCGATGGCTCTTCGTGAGAAGAATGCTATTGAAAATGGTGACCTTTACACCTGCGGCGACCGTGTTGAAAGTGAACAGGTTATTCCCTCATCAAAGGGTAAGGTAATTGATCTTGTTCTTCCCATTATTGTACTTATTGTTATTTGTGTATTTGCACTTGTGTATGTTGGCGGAATTTTAGATGGCGCAAACTTTATTGATGCATTCTCAAATACTGATGCAACGGTAGGTCTTCCGTGGGGCGGTCTTATAGCTCTTGTATTTACAATTATTTATATGGTTGCAAGAAGAGTTATGACCTTTAAAGAGGCAATGGATTGCGTTCCCAAGGGATTTATTGCAATGGTGCCCGCAATTACAATTCTTACTATGGCAACAGCTCTTAAAAATATGACAGGACTTTTAGGTGCAGATGCATATGTAGCAGGTCTTATGGACGGTGCTGCGGCAGGTCTTGCAAACTTCCTGCCCGCTATCATATTCCTTGTAGCGTGCTTCCTTGCATTCTCAACAGGTACGTCATGGGGAACATTTGGTATCCTTATTCCAATTGTTGTTGCAATTTTCCCTGAGGGCAGCGAAATTCTTATCATTGGTATGTCTGCGTGCCTTGCAGGTGCAGTTTGCGGTGACCACTGTTCACCCATTTCAGATACAACGATTATGTCCTCTGCAGGTGGTGAATGTAACCACATTAATCACGTGTCAACACAAATTCCTTATGCAGTAAGTGTTGCTGCAATATCATTTGTAATGTATGTAGTAGCAGGATTTATTCAGAACTGGATGATACTTCTTCCTGTAGGTATTATTCTGACAGTTGCATTCCTCTTTGTTATGAAGATGTTTGCAAAGAAAAACGCATAAAAAAAGCATAATTAAAACGCCACTGAAGGATTAACCTTCGGTGGCATTTTTTTCGTATAGAAAATTGCGTTATTTTATAGCGAGCGACATTTGCCTTGTTTGAATTTAGTTGGGACGCGAAATGGGTGAAGCGGCACGCTTCTTTCGTGTTTGAGAGGGAGTTTCTCCCATATGCTTTTTATATACAGTGCTGAAATATAGCTGATTTGAAAAACCAAGATAATCTGAAATTTCCCCGATTGAAAGATTGCTGGTTTTAAGGAGAAATTCTGCTTCCTTTATTTTGAGCATTATATGGTACTGATGC
>JAFSBF010000006.1 GCA_017441965.1 Clostridia bacterium
GAGTTTTTGGGACGAATGATTTAAGAAGAAGAGAAACCTATGCCGTATTTACTCAAAGAAGAAAAAGGTTCTCTGAATAGGAGTATAAGCGATTTAGCCTTAAGGGTATGGATAAAACGATATATCAGAAAATATTTCCTGATAAAGAATATATGAAGAGAGGTTACGGCTTAGAAAAAACCTATGGTATTTGGCTTTTTGCAGCCCATATAAAGCGATGGTTTGGTATTTTTTGTAATATCATAACAGGAAGGAAGAAGCTTGATACCTATCTTTATGGAAAGAGTAAAGATATCTCAGGGCAGGCGAAGGAAAGAATAGAACTGTTTGAAATGCTTGATATTATAGATTAGCGGAGAAAATTAATGAGTTTATTGTCACTTAACAATGTTTCAAAAAGCTTTGGCGAAAGAGTGCTTTTTGAAAATGTATCGTTTAACATTGAAAATAATACAAAGATGGGTTTTATCGGCACAAACGGCGTCGGTAAAACCACGCTTTTTCGTACGATTCTCGGAGAAGAAGATTATGAGGGCGAAATGGTAAAATCCTCCGACCTTAAAATCGGGGTGATGGAGCAGACACCGCCATCGTCACAAAGCCTCACGGCATATGATTATGCGCTGGAGGTTTTTTCTCGTTTTTTTGAAATAGAAGAGGAAATGGAAAATATCCGTAAAACTCTTGAAAGAGGCGAGGGAGAAACAGAGAGGCTGATAAATCGTCAGGAGGCACTTAATACGGAATATATTCGTAATGACGGATTGACCTTCCGTAGTCGTACACGTTCAATGCTGATTGGACTTGGATTTTTGGAAAGCGAGCTTGATTTACCTATGAACTCTCTTTCAGGAGGACAGAAAACAAGGCTTTCGCTTGCAAGGACACTTCTTTCAGAGGCGAATTTTCTGCTTCTGGACGAGCCTACAAACCATCTTGATATTGAGTCGGTAAGATTTTTGGAGGACTTCCTTAAAAACTGCAACAAAGCCTTTATAGTGATAAGCCACGACAGATATTTCCTTGATAAGGTTACAAATACAACGATAGAGCTTGAAAACAGAAAAATTTCTCTCTATAGCGGCTCTTATTCAACATTTATCGTGAAAAAAGAGCAGGTAAGAAAAGCTCAGGAGCGCAAATATGAAAATACAATGCAGGAAATAAAGCGCATTGAGGGAATTATTGAGCAGCAGAAACGCTGGAACAGAGAGCGTAACATTAAAACTGCAGAGCATAAGCAAAAAAGTATCGACAGACTTCAGGAAACGCTCGAAAAACCTGAAGAGGACACGTCTAAAATCCGTTTTCGCTTTACGGCAGAGAAAAAGAGCGGTAATGATGTTTTAAAGGTGACAAGCCTTTCAAAAAGCTATGGCGAAAAAAAGCTTTTCGAAAATGTCAGCTTTGAAGTAAAAAGAGGGGAGCGGGTATTTCTCCTCGGCCCGAACGGATGCGGTAAATCAACACTTTATAAAATGATTAAAGGAGATATAGAAACGCCCGAAGATGCCGTATGGTTTGGCACTAATGTAGAGTGTGCGTACTATGACCAGGACAGAAGCGATATACAGGGCGGTAAAGACGTTGAAAGTGAGCTTTGGGATGTATACCCGCGTATGGACAGAACACAAATACGAAATGCCCTTGCAGCATTTCTTTTTAAGGGTGACGATGTGCTTAAGATGACGGACACCCTTTCGGGCGGTGAAAAAGCAAGACTATCCCTTCTTGAAATAATGCTGACGGGTGCAAATTTCCTGCTCCTTGACGAGCCGACAAACCACCTTGACATACGTTCAAGAGAGGCACTTGAAGCGGCACTGGAGGATTTTGAAGGCACAGTATTTATTATTAGCCATGACCGTTACTTGATAAATAAAATGGCAGACAGGATTATAGCCTTTGAAAACGGCAGTGTAAATTCATATAATATGAATTACGATGATTATATGAATAAAATTGCCGTAAATCTTCAGGACAGTAATGCAAAGACTGAAAAACAGAAAAAAGAGCCAAATGATTATCAAAAGCAAAAGCAAAAGCAAAGCGAAAGGCGAAAGCTTGAGGGAAAAATCAAACGCTTGGAAGAAGCAATTGAGCTTTGCGAAAAAGAAATAGAAAAAATTAATGAAGAGATAAATGGTGCAGGCAGTGATTTTGAAAAAATAACAGAGCTTAGTAAAGAGCTTGAGGAAAAAGAAGCCGAGCAGGAAAAGCTTATGAACGAATGGGAAAGCCTGAGCACGGAGCTTGAGGAATTATGAAGATATTTATAGATGCAGACGGATGCCCCGTCGTTAATGAAACGGTGGAGTTATGTAAAAAAACAGACAAAGAGTGCATTATAATATGTGACACCGCACACTCTATAGAGAAAAATGGGGCGCAGACAATTGTTGTTGAGAAGGGAAGCGACAGTGTTGATTTTAAGCTCGTTAATCTCATCTTAAAGGGCGATGTTGCCATAACTCAGGATTACGCACTGGCGGCAATGTGCCTTGCAAAAGGGGCGAGGATAATAAATCAGAACGGTATGGAATACACCGATAAAAATATTGACACACTTTTGATGAGCCGTTTTATTGCAAAAAAAATAAGAAATGCGGGCGGAAGGTTAAAAGGACCTTCCAAAAGAACAAAAGAGCAGACCGAAAGCTTTGTAAAAAAGCTTGGTGAAATATTGGAGGAAGCACAATGAAGATAATTGCAGCAACAAAAAATAAAAACAAATTACGTGAATTTGGAGAAATCCTTAAGGGCTTTGAGATTATAAGCCAGGAGGAAGCAGGCATTGATATAGACGTAGAGGAAACGGGAACAACCTTTGAAGAAAATTCACGCCTTAAAGCAGAGGCAATATTTAAAGCTGCCGGAATACCTGCAATTGCAGATGACAGCGGATTGTGCGTAGATGCCCTTGATGGCGCACCGGGCGTTTACAGTGCAAGGTATGGCGGAGAGGGACTTGACGACGAAGGTCGGGTGCAGCTCCTTCTCAAAAACATGGAAAATGTCCCCGATGAAAAACGCACTGCACGGTTTGTGTGCGTGATAACAATGGTAAGCAGTGGCGGTGTTATCACCGCAAAAGGTGAGTGTGAAGGTGTCATAAATCACGCTCCGAAGGGTGAAAACGGATTTGGATATGACCCTGTATTTTATATGAAGGAATATGGAAAAACAACCGCAGAAATGTCACCTGATGAAAAAAATGCAGTAAGCCACAGAGGAAAGGCACTTAAGATTTTTGAAGAAAAAGTAAAAGGGCTGTGAAAAAAATCACAGCCCCCAATGAATTAGCCCTTTAGCAACCGCAGTTACCGCAGCCATCACCGTTATTACCGCATACGCAGCTTAACAAAATGATGATAATGATGATCCAGATTATCCACTCGCAGCAGCCATTATTGTTGTTATTACCGAAGAACATAGAAAAAGCTCCTTTCAAATACTATCTATATAAAGTAGGTCGCACTATTTAAGTGGAACACCCTACAGTAGTATACTATGAATAATGTCGAAAAATTGTTTCTTGTTTTTTTGATTATTTA
>JAFSBF010000054.1 GCA_017441965.1 Clostridia bacterium
CCAAAACCACATTCATAAAGAAAATCTACAAATTTATATGCGTTTTTTCCCAGTGTTCCTATCCCGTATTCACCCGGGAGAGAGGAAATGTGCATCAGTACACCGCCGCTTCGTTTCATAGTAAAGCCTCCTTAGAGCTATAAATATATACTATCATTTTATCGCAATACCGAAAAATATACAATAAATATTTTTTGGCAATACGTAATTTTTATGGAAGGTAGTCCATATATTAGAATAGGTGAAAATTATGGATATAAATTCTTTTGCAATGCATTTTCCGTCAGGTCTTACGGAAAAAATCCTTATGATGGGAACAAAGGATTTGCAGGAAATACGCATTACAGCACAAAAAAACGTGGTAGTTCAAAAAAACGGAATGCTGATGGAGCTGCAAATGAAAATAAGCAGTCAGGAGCTTTTAAAAATTGTGGAATCAATGTGCCGTGGCTCTCTATATGCCGTGCAGACAAGCCTTGTAAAAGGCTACCTTACCATAGGCGGGGGACATCGCATCGGAGTTTGCGGAAGGGTTGTGTGCGAAAAAGGAAATATTGTACATATGACAGATATTTCCGCAATGTGTATAAGAGTTTCCCGTGAGGTAATCGGGGCGGCAGATGGTATAATGAGCTACCTTGAATGTGACGGCAGATTATATAACACCCTTATAATTTCACCGCCGGGATGCGGAAAAACGACAATGCTGCGTGACGTTGCAAGGCAGCTTGGAAATTCGCACAAGGTATGTATTGCAGATGAGCGGTCTGAAATTGCCGCCTGCAGAAACGGTATTCCAATGCATAACATAGGGCGTTTCAGCTGTGTTATGGATGCAGTACCCAAGGGAGAAGGGATATCAATGCTTCTTAGGACAATGTCGCCTGAAATTATAGTGACCGATGAGACAGGCACACCCGAGGAGGAAGCGGCTATATGCGAAATGATAAACTGCGGAGTTAAAATTATAACGACGGCACACGGCTACAGTGACAGAGATGTGCGAAAGAGAAAGTATTTGGGAAGCCTTATCGAAAACGGAATTTTTGAAAGAATAATTGTCCTTGGAAACAGCAAGGGCATTGCAACTGTTGAAAAAATTATATCTGATGGCAGGGTGATAAGACGTGCTTAAGCTTGTTGGTGCTGCGACCGTTTTGCTCGCAGCAGGCCTTTTGGGAATGAAAAAATATAACGATTTGAATGAACGCAGAAGAAATCTGTGTATTGTGCGTGACGGGGCACAAAAAATAGAAAATACTCTGCGTTGTATGTGTGCCCCTCTTTATGAATGCTTTTTGTCAGGGGGAAGCTTTTTTGAAAAGGCGGCTGTTGCTATGACGGATGGATTAATGCCCTCCGAGGCAGTGCGTGAGGCACGAAGAAGTATAGGCGTTTTTACAAAAGAGGATAAGGAAATTATTGAGCGATTTGCAGACGGCCTTTGTGCGCAGGATGCAAGCGGTCAGATGGCAAACCTATCCCTTTTTATAAAGGAGCTTGATATAAATATTGAGCACGCACAAAATGATGTAAATACTAAGGGAACGCTTTTTGTGAAAGGAAGTATCCTTGCGGCGGCGGCACTGGTGCTTATCATAATTTAGAAAGCAGGGGGATAAATATATGGAAGTTGAACTCATTTTTCAAATTGCGGGAATAGGAATAATTGTTTCGGTGATGAATGTCCTTTTAACACGTTCAGGCAGAGACGAGCAGGCATTAATGATTACAATAGCAGGTCTTGTAATCGTTCTGGCAATGGTGGTAAGTAAAATAGCACAGCTTTTTGAAACGATAAAGACGGTGTTTGGAATATGAATATGTATAAAATAGCGGCGGCGGCAGTTTGCATTGCAGTGCTTGCCCTTAC
>JAFSBF010000055.1 GCA_017441965.1 Clostridia bacterium
GCCTTAAGAGTGAGGGTATCAGCTATCTTGCAGGCTGTGACCTTCCCGCGCTTATTATTAATGTACAGCGTGGCGGTCCCGGACTTGGCGGTATTCAGCCTTCACAGTCTGACTATTTCCAGGCTACAAAGGGCGGCGGACACGGTGACTTCCACCTGCTTGTACTTGCACCCAATAGTGTTCAGGAAATGGTTGATATGGTGTTTAAGGGATTTGACCTTGCAGAAAAGTACAGAATGCCTGCAATGATTTTATCTGACGGTACAATGGGTCAGATGATGGAGACTGTAAGCCTTGAAAAGGGTGTAATCAATGAATATGATAAGTCCTGGGCACTTACAGGAACAAAGGGCGAGAGAAAGCCCAATATCGTAAACTCACTCTTTATTCAGCCTGATGAGCTTGAAAAGCTCAACTTCGAGCGTTATGAGCGTTATAAGAAAATCGAAGCTGAGGAAGCTATGTACGAAGAATATCTTATGGACGATGCCGAAATCTGTATCGTAGCATACGGTGTTGCATCCCGTGTAGCGAAGAATGCTATCGATCAAGCAAGAGCAGAGGGTATCAAGGTTGGTATGATAAGACCTATTACCTTGTGGCCTTTCCCAAAGAAGGCTCTTTTAAATGCGGCTGATAAGGTTAATAAGTTTATCAGTGTTGAACTTTCTATGGGACAGATGATTGAGGATATCGAGCTTGCTATCCGTTGCAAGAGAGAGGTTCTTCTCTGCAATCGTACAGGTGGTATGATTACTACTACTCAGGATGTTCTTGATAAGATTTATGAAGCAAACGGAGGTAAAGAATAATGGTAGTATTTGAAAAACCTAAGGCGCTTACAGATGCGCCGCTGCATTATTGCCCCGGTTGTACACACGGTATTATTCACCGTCTTGTAGCCGAAAGCCTTGAGGAGCTTGGAGTTACCGGCAGAACAATCGGTGTTGCATCGGTAGGCTGCAGCGTATTCACATATAATTACTTTAACTGCGATATGGTGCAGGCTGCACACGGACGTGCACCGGCAGTTGCAACAGGCGTTAAGAGAAGTGATAAAAACAATATCGTTTTCACATATCAGGGTGACGGTGACCTTGCCGCTATCGGTACTGCTGAAACTGTTCACAGTGCGGCACGTGGCGAGAATATCACAGTTATCTTCGTAAATAACGCAATCTACGGTATGACAGGCGGACAGATGGCGCCCACAACTCTTCCCGGACAGAAAACACAGACCTCTCCCTACGGACGTGACGTAGAGGCAGTGGGTTATCCCGTAAAGGTTTGTGAAATGCTTTCTCAGGTAGATGGTGCTACATACCTTGAAAGAGTTGCAGTAAATAATGTTGCAAACGTAAAGAAGGCAAAGGCAGCAATCAAGAAAGCTTTCCAGAACCAGATTGAGGGTAAGGGCTTCTCGCTTGTAGAGGTGCTTTCAACCTGTCCCACAAACTGGGGTCTTGCTCCTGAAAAGGCACTTGAGTGGCTTGAGGAAAATATGCTTCCCTACTATCCGCTGGGAGTATATAAAGATAAGTATGCAGAGAAATAAGGAAGGGAGAGAATAATTATGAGTAAAGAAATTTTAATTGCCGGCTTCGGCGGTCAGGGAATTCTCTTTTCAGGAAAATTTCTTGCATACGAAGGTCTTATCGACGGTAAAGAGGTAAGCTGGCTTCCCTCATACGGTCCAGAAATGCGTGGCGGTACTGCAAACTGCAGTATCATCATCAGCGACAATGCGGTAGGTTCACCCATCGTGTCAAATCCCGACATTCTTATTGCGATGAACCTTCCCTCACTTGAC
>JAFSBF010000056.1 GCA_017441965.1 Clostridia bacterium
AATTTGTCCAAAACAAACACCTTAATAATATAAAGCGGAAGGGAGCAAATAACCGATGCCGCCGCTATCAAAAATGCCCTTTTTGTTATTTCGTCTGCTACCATCGGTATATGGGAAAGCCCTAAAAGCTCCACCGCTGATAAAAGCATTGAAAAGATAATTGAAAAAATCACACACGAAGCACGAAGCTCATATGTATTGCTTTGAAACGTTCTGAAAAGTGCAAACAGCACCAATCCTGAAAACGCACCAAAAACAAGCTTCGACACAAAAACTGCACACATATACGCTATAGTCGGCGTATGGTGTTTCTGAACACGGGAAAGTACCCTATAGTATTTCTTTCTTCTTCCTGACGGCCGCTTTTCATCGGCGAAATATACACCAATACAGTCAAACGGCTTTTTAAGAAGCAATGCGTGAATTATGGCTACAGGGCATAAAAATGCACCGTAAACATACCATCTTGAAAAGCTGCGTTTTTTTAGTGCGGCTACCGCTGCAGGAACAAATGCGAGAAGTAAAACACAAAGCACCGCATAAGTGATTTTTTCTGCCATCACTTCAACTCCTTAGTAATCCGAACTGTGTTTTTTAATACGCTCTTCCCCAGTATACCATTGATTTTGCTTTTTTGCCGCAGCATACGCAGGTATCTGAAAGAGTTTTCTGCTCAAAAGGCATACAACGTGCCGTTGCACCTGTGTCCTCTTTAATCTCGTTTTCACACTCTACATCTCCGCACCACATTGCACGTACAAAACCGCCGTTTTTATCAACAGTTTCCTTGAATTCATCATAGCTGAGTGCATCAAATGTATTTTCCTCACGATGACGGAGTGCTTTTTCATAAAGAGAATTTTGAATATTGTCAAGAAGTGCTGTAACTGTTTCCTCAATATTGTCAAGTGATACTGTAATCTTCTCCCCGTTATCACGTCTTACAAGAACGCAGCTATTATTCTCAAGATCCCTCGGACCTATTTCAAGTCTTACGGGAACACCCTTCATCTCATATTCTGCAAACTTCCATCCGGGCGTCTTATCGCTAAGGTCAATATCTGCACGAACTGCCTTTTTAAGCCTCTGGCAAAGCTCGCTTGCCTTTTCTGCCACGCCCTCCTTATGCATTGCAATAGGAACAATCATAAGCTGCTTGGGCGCTATCTTAGGAGGCAGAACAAGACCGCTGTTGTCGCCGTGCACCATTATTATAGCACCGATAAGACGTGTTGTTACGCCCCATGATGTCTGATATACATACTGAAGCTTATTATCCTTGTCTGAATACTGAATACCAAAAGCCTTGGCAAAGCCGTCACCAAAGTTATGGCTCGTTCCTGACTGCAGTGCCTTTCCGTCGTGCATAAGACTTTCAATTGTATATGTTGCAACTGCACCGGCAAACTTTTCCTTGTCGGTTTTTCTTCCCTTTACAACGGGAATTGCAAGATACTGTTCACAGAAGTCAGCGTATGTATTAAGCATACGGATTGTTTCCTCCTGCGCCTCCTCGGCAGTTGCGTGTGCAGTGTGACCCTCCTGCCACAAAAATTCCATACTGCGCAGGAACGGACGTGTTGTTTTTTCCCATCTTACAACACTGCACCACTGATTGTAAAGCTTTGGCAAATCACGGTGTGACTGAATAATATTCTTATAATGCTCGCAAAAAAGCGTCTCACTCGTAGGACGTACGCACATACGCTCTGTAAGCTTTTCGTTTCCGCCGTGTGTTACCCACGCAACCTCAGGTGCAAAGCCCTCAACGTGGTCCGTTTCCTTTTCAAGAAGGCTTTCGGGAATAAACATCGGCATATATACGTTTTCGTGTCCAAGCTCCTTAAACTTTGTATCAAGCACCTTCTGAATGTTTTCCCAGAGTGCATACGCATAAGGACGGAACACACAGCAACCCTTAATGCTTGTATATTCAATAAGGTCAGCCTTTTTTACAATGTCTGTATACCAACGGGCAAAATCCTCGTCCATCGGGGTAATTTCTTCAACTAACTTCTTTTCCTTACTCATCATTTTTAGTCCCTTCAGTTATATTTTATAGTCAAGCTTAAAGCCTTCGCCGCAGCCGTACTTTTCATATACATAGTCAATATCCTTATCGCCTCTTCCTGAAAGACAGGCAAGGATAGAGCCACTCTTATGCTCCTTTGCATAACGGATTGCGTATGCAACTGCGTGCGCACTCTCAATAGCAGGGATAATACCCTCATACCTTGAAAGCAGGAAGAATGCCTCCATTGCCTCTTCATCAGATATAGTTTCATAATGCACTCTGCCGCAGTCACGAAGGTGAGCGTGTTCAGGGCCTACACCGGGGTAGTCAAGACCGCTTGCAATAGAATAAACGGGAAGCGGCTCGCCGTTTTCATCCTGAAGCACGTAGCTTGTATAGCCGTGAATGATACCCTTTGTTCCATATGCCATAGTTGCCGCATGGTCGCCAACTGCGCTTCCTCTTCCGAGAGGCTCAACACCGTATATTTCAACGGGGTCTGCGAGGAACGGGACAAACATTCCCAGAGAGTTACTTCCGCCGCCAACACAGGCAGTAACCGCATCGGGCATAATTCCCGTCATTTCGAGGAACTGCTCCCTCGCCTCTATACCGATAACAGACTGAAAATCCCTGACCATCTTTGGAAACGGATGCGGACCTGCCGCCGTTCCTATACAGTAAATCGCATCCTTATATTCTTTAAGATAAGCCTCAAATGCTGCATCACAAGCTTCTTTAAGTGTTTTAAGTCCTTTTGTCACGGGAATAACATTTGCGCCGAGCATCTTCATCCTGATAACATTGGGGTGCTGCTTTTCAATATCAACCTCACCCATATAAACATCACATTCCATACCGAAGTATGCCGCCGCAGTAGCTATTGCAACACCGTGCTGACCTGCACCTGTTTCTGCAATAATTTTCTTTTTTCCCATATATTTTGCCAGAAGTCCCTCACCCATACAATGGTTAAGCTTGTGCGCACCCGTATGATTAAGGTCCTCACGCTTAAGATAAATCTGGCAGTTTCCGAATATCTTTGAAAGTCTCTCACAATGATATACAGGGGTGGGTCTTCCCTGAAATTCCTTACGTATTCTGCGAAGCTCATTTATAAACTGGGCACTGTGACAGATTGCCTCATAAGCATCGTCTGCCTCTTTAAAAGCCTCGATAAGCTCCTTCGCCTGAAAAGAACCGCCGTATTCTCCAAAATACCCATCTTCGCTCGGATATTCTTTAAGATAGTTTTCAAAATCCTTATATTTATTCATAATCTGTTTTCTCCTTAAAAAGCTGAATTATTTTTTTAAACCATATCGGGTTCGACTCCCTTATGCCTATGCTTCGCCATCGCACATCCGGCTTGTTTTTAAAAATAAACATATTCTTCCTCCTAAAAAGAAGCGTGCCGCTTCACCCATTTCGCGTCCCTACTAAATTCAAATACGACAAATGTCGCTAGCGATAAAATTATGTAGTTTCCTATACGTTAAAAAACAAAAGCCCTTAAAATGCATTTGCAAGTCAAGGGCGAAAATACTATTTCTACCTAATTATATCACTGCAAAAATTATATGTCAATACCTTTTGCTAATTTTGAATTTACAAATTTCTGCAATCTGTCCCTCACATTCATATCAAGGGGCATTGTGTCTTTCAGCGGATTATCAAGTCCCAGCTTTTCATATTTAAAAAACCCCATAGTATGAAAAGGAAGAAGCTCATACCTGTAAACGCACTCTTTATTATTTATATGCACAAGATACTTCAAAAGCTTCTCCTCGCTGTCATTTATTCCGGGAATAACAACTGTACGAATACGGGTAGGGACATTGTTTTTTTCCAGAAAGTCAAGGGTTTTCAAAACATTTTCAATACCCTTCCCCGTATATTTGATATAGCTGTCGTTATCGGGAAATTTCAGGTCAAGGAGCACTGTCTGCGCATTTATAAGGACATATTTTACCGCATCGTTAAGCTCTGTCGCACCTGAAGTATCAATAGCATAATTTATATTTTTTTCACGAAGAAGCTCTACGCACTCTGCGATAAATTCCGCCTGCAAAAGCGGCTCCCCTCCGCTGAAGGTAACCCCCCCGTTATTTTTGAAATACGGCTTATATGCTATGACCTTTTTTAAAAGCTCCTCCGGCGAAAAAGCCATACCTTCCCCCTTCCAGGTGTCGGGGTTATGGCAATAGATGCACCTGAGCGGACAACCGGAAAGAAAAACTGCGTAGCGAAGCCCCTCCCCGTCAACTGCCGCCATACTTTCAAAAGAATGAATATATCCGTTCATACTATTTTATCCTTTTTTTACATTGTTTCGTGGAAGGTACGTGCAATAACCTCCAGCTGTTTATCGCGCGTCAGCTTATTGAAGTTTACCGCATATCCGCTGACACGTATTGTAAGAGTGGGATAAAGTGAAGGGTCATTCATAGCATCAATAAGCTTTTGACGGTTGAGGACATTTACATTAAGGTGATGTGCCTTCTGCAGGAAATATCCGTCAAGAACATTTGTCAGATTTTCCACACGATTATCCTCATCTGTGCCAAGCGCCTCGGGAGTAATTGAGAAGGTGTTTGAGATGCCGTCCATACAGCAGGCATAGTCAAGCTTTGCTACGGAATTAAGCGATGCCAATGCACCCTCACAATCTCTTCCGTGCATAGGATTTGCTCCGGGTGCAAAAGGCTCTCCCGCACGTCTTCCATCGGGGGTTGACCCTGTTTTTTTGCCATATACAACGTTAGAGGTTATCGTCAGAATTGAAAGGGTGTGCCGTGCATTTCTGTATGTCTTCGTTTTGCAAAGCTCGCCATAGAAAAACTCGGTAATCCACTTTGCAATACTATCTGCCCTTTCATCATCGTTACCATATTTGGGGAAATCTCCCTCGGTTTTAAAATCAACTATTAATCCATTCTCATCCTTTATGGGTGTAACACGGGCATATTTAATCGCACTTAAGCTGTCGGCAAGCACACTCAGTCCGCTGATACCGAATGCCATAAGTCTTTCCGGCTCCACATCGTGCAGAGACATCATAAGTCTTTCATATGCGTACTTGTCATGCATATAATGAATAACGTTCATTGTGTTTACATACAGCTTTGCCATCCAAGAAGCATATGTTTTGAATGCCTCTATCACCTCGTCATAAACAAGGGGCTTTTCATCAAACACTTTTCCCTCGGGGGCAATCTGGTCACCGTGGGCCTCCTCCCGTCCGCCGTTAAGTGCCATCAGAAGCACCTTCGCCAGATTACAGCGTGCACCGAAAAACTGCATTTGTTTACCTGTTTTCATCGCGGAAACACAGCAGGCAATGGCATAGTCATCTCCGAAATCCTTACGCATCACATCGTCATTTTCATATTGAATTGAGTCTGTATCAATGGAAACCTTTGCGCAGAAATCCTTAAAATTCTGCGGAAGCTCCTGCGCCCATAATACCGTTATGTTTGGCTCTGCAGAAGGGCCAAGATTATAGAGCGTCTGCAAAAATCTGTAGCAGGTTTTTGTTACCATTGTTCTGCCATCCTCACACATACCTGCGAGTGAGCAGGTAACCCAAACGGGATCCCCTGCAAAAAGGTCGTTATATTCAGGTGTACGCAAATGACGTACAAGCCGCATTTTCAAAACCAAATCATCAATAAGTTCCTGTGCGCCTTGTTCATCAAGCGTTCCTTCTTTAATATCACGTTCAATATAAATATCAATAAATGCAGAAATCCTTCCGATGCTGTTTGCGGCACCGTTTTGCTCCTTGACAGCGCCTAAATAGCCAAAATACAGCCATTGAATGGCTTCATACGCATTTTCCGCGGGGCGGGATATGTCACAGCCATATTCCTTTGCCATTGTTACAAGCTGCAGCATAAATTCTATCTGGCGCTCTATATCCTCAAGCAGACGGATGGTTTCATCCGACATATCCCTTTGACCTATACGCACCTTGTCAGCCTTGCGCTGCTCGATAAGATAATCCATACCGTAAAGCGCTATTCGGCGGTAATCACCTATAATTCTTCCTCTGGCATATGCATCGGGAAGTCCCGTAAGTATTCCTGCGTGACGTGCCTTTTTCATAGTGTCTGTGTATGCACGAAAAACGCCTGTATTATGCGTTGTACGATATCTGAATTCGTTTTTTATGTTCTCCCCTATTTCATAGCCGTATGCCTTACAAGCCTGCACGGCATTTCTGTAGCCTGCAAAGGGATTAACAGCCCTTTTAAGCGGTTCGTCGGTCTGAAGTCCGAGAATTATATCATCGCCCTTAATTACATAACCGGGCTTATAGGTAAGAAGCGAGGAAACATGCTCTGTATCAATATTGAGCACGCCCCCCTTTTTTGTTTCTTCAATAATAAGCTCATCAACACGTTTTTTTACTCTGTCAGTTCTGGATGTTGTACCCAATAAAAAGGAAGCATCCCCCGTATAAGGAGTATAATTTTTCTTTATAAAATCGCTGACATCTATTGCAGTAGTCCAGTTTCCTTCAATAAATCCTCTCTTGTAATCTGCCATAGCACATACATCCTTTCAAAAAAAATACAAAAGGGCATCCCCAAAACGAGATGCCCAGACGGTCGGCTTTTACTCTCCCTGTTCCACCATAGTGTTCTATGTCTCCGTCAGTAGCAGGGATCATATTTATTATAGCGTATATTATGATTTTTGTCAATCAAAATAAATACTTTACCTATCAAACGTAGGGGAGGGTTTCTATCCCCTCCCGTTCTGCCATATACCTCCGCATTCATGTAGGGGCGACCCTGTGTGGTCGCCCGCAAAAACAACCGGAATTTTCAACTTTCAACAAAAAACACCTGCCGATGAATTTCTCGGCAGGTGTTTTTGTAATTATTTACTTTTGTGAAATTATTCGTACTTTGTCCAGTCAGTAACGTCTGTGATTTCAGTCCATTTTTCATAAATATTATTTTTCATTTCGTAATTATGTCCATTGGTTGCTTCCTGTACAGGAAGATAATACCAATCGCTTTCGCTGTTATCAGGCCATACAATCATATCAGAAAGTAAATCGTCAGCAGTTTCAGGCACACGGTTCAGAACTCTGTTAATCATTGTCATAGCTTCTGCCCTTGTTATAGCCTTATCAGGTTTGAAGGTTCCATCTTCATAACCCTTTATCCAACCGTATGCTGCTGTTTCGTGAATTTCATCTTCTGCCCAATGGCTGATGATATCTGTAAACTTGTCAACTATGCTATATTGTGATTCATCAAATCTTGCACAAATTGCCGCAAACTCTGCACGTGTAATATTTGCATTCGGTACAAATTCATCTGCAGTTCTGCCGTTGACAATACCGAGCTTCGCCATTGTAGAAACCGCCGTATTGTACCAGTCTTCACCGTTTACATCGTTAAAGCTGTTGTCATTTGTAAGATTTTCTTCTCTTACTTCATCCTTAAGAAGTCTGAAGAATATTGATGTTACTTCCGCACGTGTGATATTTTCATTAGGTCTTACTGTTCCGTCAGGATAACCTAAAACATATGCAAAGTGGTCCTCACCGTTAAGCATCTCAGGAGTTTCGTGAACGATTTCTACAGTGCCACTATCCTCTACCCATGCTGCATAAAGGGTATAGTTTTTGTTAATTACTGTGTCCTTATCAAACGGAGTTTTTAATGCACTGTCTGTATACCATCCTGTAAATACATAACCCTCACGTACGGGATCGGGAAGCTCTGAAACTTTTCCGCCACGTCTTACGCTGATGTTCTTAAGCTCATTACCACCGTTTGTAACAAATTTAATTGAATTA
>JAFSBF010000057.1 GCA_017441965.1 Clostridia bacterium
CAAGCTGCGCCATTTTTTTTGTATTATCAACAATTAGATTGTAGTATTCCTTATCACACTCACAGCTTGACTTGCCGCCTGCCCATACACGTATTATAGGCGCACTGAGCATTTTTGCCGTTTCTAAAGTTTGTACGCACTCTTCAAAATCAGTCATACGACAGTAAGAACCCAGCGAAAATATATCAATTTTATATTTTTTCGAAAGCTTTTTTACAAGCTGGGTACGCTTTTCATCACCTGCTACTATGTGCTTGTCAGAAACGCCCCACTCAATGCCCTCAATTCCAGCTTTATGGGCATAATTAAAAACAGTTTCTATATCTTCATTTCTGAAAGTTAATGATGTCATCCCGATTTTCATAATGTTATAATTCCTTTCGTGTGTTTTGACAAAAACATTATATACTTTTTAAAATCGTTTTTCAATGTTTTTTGATAATAATATAGATATTTGTAAAAAGTGTAAAAGCACCAACTATCGGTACTGTAATGTGCCAAAAGTTGGTGCTTCGTAATTTGCTTTAATAATATTTCCTATCGCTCGTATCCTGAACACTGCGAAGTGCTTCGCTGAAATTAATATTTTAAGCAAACACAAAACAAGAACTCAGCGATAGCTGCTTGTCGGTTTTCGGGGATTATTTTACATCCGCTTTTTTCTTAATATTTCTCCCGGTAGCGTATCTGTATGTTCACCGTGCTTAATAACAATTTTACCGTTTACTATAACTGCATCAATTCCCGCAGGATAACTGTGCGGAGCGGCAAAGGAATTAGTTTCGGCTATAGTTTCAGGGTCGAAAATTACAAGGTCGGCATAATAGCCTTTCTTTATTTCGCCTCTCTTTTCAATGCCGAAATGCTTTGCAACGGCAGAGGTTGCTTTCCTGATTGCCTCTTCAAGGGATAAAATTCCTTTTTCACGCACGTAATGCCCCACAATTCTGGGGTATGTTCCGTAATATCTTGGATGTACTGCACCCTCGCTAAGCTCGCCATAGGTTGCGCACGCCCTTCCGTCCGTACCGAAAAGGCTATCAGGATGCTTCATTATACTGATTAATTCATCCTCATTCATTGCAAACCAGATGCATTTGATTGAGGCATCCTCCTCAACCATTAAATCAACTACAGCTTCATAACTCGTACAGCCACGCATTTTTGCAATCTGACTGATAAGCATACCCTCACATTGACGGTTCTTATCGGTCTTTAATTTTGCAATCTGTACACATTCGTCCCAGCCTTCGCCCTTCATAATGGAATCCCAGCCGGGAAGACCGTGCTCCATATCATAAAGAGCCTGCTTGCGTAATTCTTTATCGTTAAGACGCTCGCACATAATACGGGGGCCGTCCTTTTTTACCCACGGGGGGATAAGGTCTATAAGACCGCTTCCATATGCAGCATACGGATAAACGTCAAAGCCAACGTCAATGCCCTCTTTGCGAGCATTTTCAATAAGCTCAATTGCCTCTTTGGTTTTACCCCAGTTTGCAATATAGCGTGCTTTAAGATGGGAAATCTCAACACGGCAACCTGAAAGACGTGCAATTTCTATCGCGTGTTTTACGCATGGGATTAAATCCATTCCTTCGTTTTTCATATGAATTGTATAAATACATCCGTACTCACGAAGAAGCTTACACATCTCAACGGCTTCCTCTGTGCGCATATAGTTACCCGGCTCGTATTCAAACGCCATACTCATACCGAAAAAGCCTGCATCAAGCTCGTTTTTAAGGAGCTCTTTCATTTTTTTTAGCTCCTCAGAAGTTGGCATACGGTCATCAAATCCCATAACACCTACGTGGATCATACCGTGTCCTACAAGAGGAACAATATTAAAACTAAGACCGTCCTTTGCACTGTAGCGTAAAAATTCGTCCTGACTTTTCCATTTCCACTCTTTGCGCTGCTCGTCAGATAAAACGATTGTATTGGCAAGGTAATGAACCAGATCATCCTCATGCTCTTTGGAGATTGGTCCTGCGGTGAAGCCACAGTTTCCCGTTACTTCGGTTGTAATTCCCTGACGGACCTTGCTTTCACCACGGTTATTTACAAAAAGGGTGAAATCAGAATGTCCGTGTGCATCAATAAATCCCGGGGATACAACGTGCCCGTTTGCATCAAAAACCTCTGCCGCATCCTCGAAGATTGATGGAGCTATGTCGTATATTTTTCCGTCTTTTACTGCAATTTCGCCTTTGTAGAGAGGAGAACCGTTTCCGTCGGCGATGAGAGCGTTGCGTATTAATAAATCAAGCATATTTATTCTCCTTTCAAAAATTTTTTACTAATTATAGCAAATAAATATATTATGCTGCTGATTCCCATACCTATAATAAGGGGGTCAATTTTTTCTGCAAGCGGAGATAAAAAGACGAGCATCATGGCGATAAGTCCCAAGCTTGCCGACAAAATTGCCGAGAAGGCAGATGTTCTTTTTGGGAGGAAAAGTCCAAAAAGCATCGGCAGCATCAGAACAACTGCGCGAAGCCCCATTGACATAAATCCCCAGGTAAGTATAGTCGATTTCAAGCTCGTTTGTGTAACAAACAGTGCAAGCGAAAGGGCGAGCATAATGATTGCCCTTGATATAAAAAGCATCTTTTTATCGCTTGTATCCTCAGGCAGAAAACGCTTTATCAAGTCCTTGCTGAGTGTTGCACTGAGACCAAGTGAAATTCCTGCCCCCGTACCGATGACGGTTATTAAAAGTGCAACGAGCATAAGCTCTCCAACAAACGGCGGCATATATGTCATAATAAACTGACCGAATGCCTGAGAGGGGCTTATTTCAGGAAAATTGATACGCATAAAGTAGCCTATCAAAAGACTTCCTATGCCGATAAAGGGGATAATAAGTGCACTTAAAAGTGCGCCGCCTCTGGCAGATTTATCATCCTTTGCAGAAAGGATTGACGCAGCGTAAGTCTGTGTACATATAACGCCAAGGGCAACACTAAGCCCTGCCCCCAAATCTATTCCCGTGCCACGTGATATGAGATTAAAATACTGCCTTGCAGGAAGGATTTCGCCAAATGAAGCTACGCCTTTATTTAAGACAAGGCAGGTTATTGCACTTACAGCAACAGTTATGTATAAAAGAACGGTTTTTGCTACGCCTAAATATCCCGTTCCTTTCACACCGCCAAAAACATACAGAAACATCATTGCGGCAGAGATAAGAGAACTCCAGAAAAAGTCAAGCGGGAAGAGAGCAGATAAAATTGCATTTGCCGCAAGAATTTGCGCAATAAGGTTAATCATCAG
>JAFSBF010000058.1 GCA_017441965.1 Clostridia bacterium
CATCGGGAAAGAATACCTTATGCTGATATATTCCGCGCCCGACGTTTCTGCAGGCAGAAAATCGCCCGATTTTAACGCGGCACGGAGAATTGCATTGACAAAGCCTGCCGAGGCGCCGTGTCCGTATCTGCGTGCCAGGCGCACACATTCGTTTACCGTCGCACTGTCAGGTACGCGGTCCAGAAATTTAATAGAGTAGATACCTATTCGCAAAATATTGAAAATCCATACCGAAAGCTTACGCAGCTTAACGGTGGAAAGGTTTTTTATAATATTGTCAATGAAAAGTCTGTTTTTCATAACGCCGAAGGCAAGCGTAGTACAAAGTGCCTTATCGCGATAGTCCATACCGCTTTTTGAAAGGATGTCACGCAGTGCAATGTTCAGGTATGCGCCGTCCTTATCAGCGGCAACAAGTGCCTTCAGCGCCGCCTCACGCGGCTTTGAAAGTGCTGCCATCAGTCGTCACGCCTTCTTCCGCCTGCGAGCATTATGAAACGAAGAAGATTTGCCACAGATACTGCCGCCGCCGCAACATAGGTCATTGCCGCCGCACCGAGCACCTTTTTTACTGCAGGAACTTCGTCCGATTCAAGATACATTCCGTTTTCAAGTATTGATACGGCACGTCTTGACGCATTAAACTCAACGGGCAGTGTTACAAGCTGGAAAAGAACTGCAAACGAGAAAAACCATATTCCTACATTGAGCAGAATATCGCTAAGTCCACCCGAAAGGATAAGACCGATAAGAATTAGGTACGGCCCTGCCATAGAGCCTATATTTGCAACGGGGACAATGGCGTTCCTGACCTTTATCGGCACATATCCCGTAGCGTGCTGAACGGCATGACCTGCCTCATGTGCGGCAACGCCCACCGCTGCAACGGAGGTTGAATTTTTTACAGAGTCGGAAAGACGTATAACATTACTTTTCGGGTCATAGTGGTCTGTAAGATTGCCGCTTACAGATTCGATGCGTACATTATAAAGTCCGTTTGCATCCAATATCCCACGTGCCGCCTGCTCCGCAGTAATGTTGCGTGCAGTTCTCTTCTGTGAAAATTTTTTAAAGGTTGTGCTTACCCTTGCAGATGCAACAAGTGACAACATTGCCGCTATAAGCACTAAAATATATCCTCTGTCAAAGTAAAATCCGTAGCCAAAGCCATACATAAAATCAATCCTTTCCGAGCAGAGTTCCCTCTGCAATTGTATGTCCACGCAGGTAATCGCCCACGCTCATTTTCTTTTTGCCCTCTACCTTTATATCCTTTATTAAAACAGAACCTTCGCCACATCCTACAATAAGCCCGTTTTCATCTGCACGAAGAACTTTTCCGGGATTTCCGCTTTGCTCACACTTATATACAAAGTCTATGGTAAAACGCTTGCCGCCGATAAAGCTGTATGCCATAGGCCACGGGTTTAATCCTCTTACTTTATTATAAATAGCTTCGCTCGTATTATTCCAGTCAATTTCACCCTCCGCCTTTGAAAGCTGGGATGCGTATGTTGAAAGGCTGTCGTTTTGTTTTTCGGGGGTAAGAGTACCCTCTTTAATTTTATCAATTGTTTCAAGCAGCACCTCTCCGCCCAAAACGGCAAGTGCATCGTGATATTCACCTGCAGTCGCCTCGCAGGAAATGGGAAGCTCTCTCTTAATAAGCATATCTCCCGTATCAAGCCCCTTTTCCATATACATACTTGTTACACCGCTTACCTTTTCACCGTCAATTACAGCACGCTGAATAGGGGCGGCACCTCTGTACTTTGGAAGAAGTGAGCCGTGGATGTTTATACATCCGTATTTTGGAAAATTAAGCACATATTCGGGCAGAATTTGTCCGTATGCAACTACAACGATTATGTCAGGGCGATATTCTTCCAGAAGAGGCATAATTGCACCGTCTTTAAGCGTAACGGGCTGATGCACGGGAATACTCTTTTCCAGTGCAAGCTTTTTAACATCACTCATAGCCATTTCGTAGCCCCTGCCCTTTGGCTTATCGGGTTGTGTTATTACGCACACAACCTGACGTCCGTCATCAAGCAGTGCCTGAAGCGACACCTGTGCAAACTCGGGTGTTCCCATAAAAAGAATACGCATAATTTCCTCCGAAAAATTTAGTCTTCGTCTTCTTCGTCGTCCTGATAGGGGTCGACAAATTCAGTTACCTTTTCAACATAGAGCTTTCCTTCAAGGTGGTCGCACTCGTGACAGATGCAGCGTGCATATAAATCCTCACCCGTAAACTCAAACGGCTCACCGTTTCGGTCAAAGGCTTTTACGGTTGCCTTTTGCGGACGCTCGACAATTCCTGCCTTGCCCGGCACGCTGAGACACCCCTCAATACCGCTCTGACTGCCCTCGGTATGTGTGATGACGGGGTTTACAAGCTCGAGCATTCCGCCCTCTTCACCAAGGTCTATCACAACCACTCTGCGCAGTATTCCCACCTGAGGTGCGGCAAGTCCTACGCCGTTTGCCAGAAGCAGTGTTTCTTTCATATCGTCAAGCAAAGTGTGAAGCTTTGCATCAAATTTTTCTACCTCTCTGCATTTTTTATTAAGGCAGGAATCTCCGATTTCTCTGATTTTTCTTAATGCCATATTATTCACTCCCTAATGTTTGTCCATTGCTGCAAATATTGCGGATGGAGCAAGCCCCATCCCTACAATTAATTCATACTGTAAGGGTTAATGTCTGCAACGATTGACAAATCGCCAGTACGCTTTGTCGCTTTTTCGTGTAAAACCTCACGCAGTGCACTGATAAGAACCTCGTCAACATTGCATTTTATCCAAAATCTGTAGCGGTGCCGTCCCTGAATTTTTGAAAGAGGCGATGCAGACGGACCGTAGAAAACACAGTTTTCATATGTGCGCAAAGCCATTTTAAGCTTCATCGCAATCTTTTTTACGGCATTTTCAGCATCCTCCTTTGAGGAGGAGCTTACCGTTATATTTATTATATCACAAAACGGCGGATAATAAAACGCACGTCTGTACTCAATCTCTTCTTCATAAAATGATTTATAATCCTGCTTTGCCGCAAGCTTTAAAACATTATTGTCTGCATCATATGTCTGGAGTACGGCACGCCCTTTTTTCTCTCCCCTGCCCGCTCTTCCGCAGACCTGGGTGATGAGGTTAAAGGTACGCTCCTGCGCACGGAAATCATCGATATTAAGCGATGCATCTGCAGCAAGAACGCCAACGAGTGTCACATTCTCAAAATCAAGCCCCTTTGTAACCATCTGCGTACCAAGCAGAATATCTGTTTTTTCCTCGGTAAATTTATCAAGGAGCTTTTCGTGTCCTCTCTTTGTGCTTGTAGTGTCGGTATCCATTCTTAAAAGCTTCGCATCGGGAAAAATTTCCCCAATCTGCTCCTGTGCCTTTTGTGTGCCTTTTCCAAAGTCACGGACCTTATTACTGCCGCATTTGGGGCAGACGGGATTTACCTTTTCACTGTGTCCGCAGTAATGACACTTTAAAACGTCTGAATTTTTATGATATGTCAGCGACACACTGCACTGCGGGCAGGTAAATACAAAGCCGCAATCTCTGCACGAAACAAAGGTAGAGTAGCCGCGTCTGTTTAAAAACAAAATGGTCTGTTCTCCTCTTTCAAGGTTTTGCACCATTTCATTTGCAAGAAGTCTGCTTAAAACCGTTTTGTTTCCGTCTTTAAGCTCCTGCGACATATCTGCTATGAAAACCTCGGGAAGAGGTTTTTTGTTGTATCTTTCCAAAAGCTCAATGAGTGTATAATCACCGCATTTTGCTTTGTAATAGCTTTCAACACTCGGTGTTGCAGAGCCTAACACAAGGGGACAATTATGAAGCTTTGAAAGAAACTGCGCAATATCCCTTGCGTGATAGCGTGGCGAGGCTTCTGATTTATAGGATTGCTCATGCTCCTCGTCAATTATTATTACACCAATATTTTCGCACGGTGCAAAAATTGCGCTTCGTGCACCGATAATAACACGTGCATCCTTGCGCTTAATTCTGCGCCATTCATCAAGCCTCTCACCGAGGGAAAGGGCACTGTGAATTACGGCAACACTGTCACCAAAACGGTCAAAAAAGCGCCGTGTCATTTGTGGGGTAAGGGAAATTTCAGGAACGAGAATTATTGCCTGCTTCCCTTTTTTAAGAGCATCTGAAACAATGCTCATATAAACCTCGGTTTTACCGCTTCCCGTGATGCCGTGCAGAAGGAAGGTTTTTGCACCTGCGCCGATAACAGTATCGGATGCCTTTTTCTGCGCATCTGAAAGAACGAGCGGAGGAAGAGGCTTCTGCTCCTTCCCTTCGAGTGGGTTTCGAAGTATTTCTACCTCTTCATAATCTATAAGTCCCTTGACAAAAAGTGCCTCAACGGCATTTCGTGTAGCACCTGACGATGCTACTATATCGGGAATACTAAGACGTGAAAACTCACTTAAAGCTTTAAGCACTGCCGCCTGCTTGGGCGCCTTTTTCTCAAGCTGTGCTATATGCACCCCTATTTCGTCTTCACCGCAGTAAAAAGCGACACGTACCGTTTTTTCGTTCGCCCTGCGTTTATCACGAAAGCTTTTCTCGCAAAGCTCTTTTTTTATAAGAGTGTTTACTGTGGTACGTGCGTTTTTGCCGAGCACATTTTTTATATGTGCCATCTCGGCAGAGCCTTCACACTCTAAAAGTAGCTTTATAAGCTGCTCCTGACGGGGTGTTTTTACAAAATTGATATTTTCGTAGTATTTGTGGGAAAGGGAAATCCATTCTTCAAACTTCGCATCTGTTCCCGGGGGGAGCATCAGTGCCGCCGCCTCGGAAAATGTACAAAAATACCTTTCCCGCATATGAAAGCATAAATCAATACTGCTTTTTGAAAGAACGGGAAATTCGTCTGTAACAGAGCGGATTTCTTTTAAGTTATTAAAACCGCTTTCTTCCTTTAAAAGAGTAACATATGCCTCTTTGGGCAGATTTGCGCTGCCAAAAGGAACCTTGACTCTGCTCCCCGTAGAGATTTTTCTCTCTAATTCCTTGGGAACAAGGTAGTCAAAGCTTTTATCAATATTCAGGTTTGTGGTATTTACATAAACCTGAGCAATCATAGCTTATTCCTCTTCAGAAATGATTTCCTGTGCATCCTTTTGCGTATTTGCGGTAAATTCTGCAACAGCATCGGAAAATCTTTCCTCACGGCTGCCTTTTACGCATTTGATTTTTCCGTCGGCAATTTCTTTTATAGCACGGGAAACAGTCTTATCATTGCTTGCATCGCAAACGAGCTGACGTGCCCTTTTTGCTGTAGCAACTACGAGTGAGTAACGTGAATCAAAGCCCTCCATAAGCTTTGCAATTTCAGGATATAACATATTATCAAACCTTTCTTTTATTAATCTATATATTCGCTTTTTAATTCTTTATAATTTCGTGACATAGAGCATTTTTCTGCATTTATTATGTCGCCGAGTGTCTTTGTTGCATTTTCGACAGTGTCATTTACAAGTACATAATTATACTTTTCTATAAACTTGAATTCTGCCTTTGCACGCTGGAGTCTTTCCTTTATAACATCATCTGTTTCAGTGTTTCTACCCCTGAGCCTTTCTTCAAGCACCTCTATCGACGGTGGAAGAACAAATATGAAAACGCCCTCAGGATAGTGCGCACGCACCTGCATAGCACCCTGAACCTCTATTTCAAGAATAACGTCTTTTCCGTCATCTATCATTTGCATAACGGTATCCTTTGGCGTACCGTAATAATTTCCGCAAAAAACTGCGTGCTCCAAAAAACCACCGTTATCTATTTTTTTACGAAACTCCTCTTCTGATAAGAAAAAGTAGTTTATGCCGTCTTTTTCACCTTCACGCGGTTTGCGTGTAGTTGCCGATACGGAAAGAGAACATTCAGGGTGGTTTTTAACGTATTCATTGCAAACTGTACCCTTACCAACTCCTGACGGTCCCGAAACTACAAGAAGCAATCCCTTTTTATTCATCCTGGTCAATCCTTTCTTCATATGCAATCAGGTTATCCTTAACTCCGCTTTGTCTTTGCATAATTGTTTCAGGGGGGAGCGCCGATAAAATTATATGTTCGCTATCCGTTACAATTACACTTTTCGTTTTCC
>JAFSBF010000059.1 GCA_017441965.1 Clostridia bacterium
AACGCTTTCTTTAAGCGACGTATATCACGGTGTACAGTTACAGCTTTTTGTATATCTTTCAACGCTTTGCAAGAATGGCTACTCCCCCGCAGGTATTCTTTATTATAACCTTTCTGACCCGATTGTTGAGGTTACGCCTCAGGCAACAGAGGATGAAATACTTCAAAAAAGGTTTGAGCAGCGCAGAATGAGCGGTATCGTGCTCTCCGAAAATGATATGGCAGAGCGTATGGGCGGAATAGAAACCCTTAAATCAAAAAAGACTGCAACGGCAAAGAATTTCAATGCAATGTTCAGGCATCTTGATAAGGTTATAAAAAACACTGCCGAGGATATTTACAGCGGTAATTTTCCCATTGAGTGTACCTCTGATGCGTGCGACTGGTGTGAGTACAAGCATCTTTGCCGATTTGAAAAGTCCTTTGCAGGTTGTAATGTGCGTGATAATGAAAAGCTCAAGGATGACGAAGTATGGGCTATTTTAGAGGAGGGTGAGATTTGATATGAAATGGACAGTTGACCAGGAAAAATCAATATTTGCCAAGCCCTCCAATATAGTTGTAAGTGCCGCCGCAGGAAGCGGAAAAACACAGGTGCTTACAACAAGAATAATTGAGCGAATAAAAAATACCTCCTCCCCCGTTTCTGTTGAAAAGCTTCTTATAGTTACCTTTACAAAGGCTGCTGCCGCAGAAATGAAGGAGCGAATTGCTGCATCACTGCGCACTGCCGCAAAAGATGCAGAGAGTAAAGAAGAACGTGATTACCTTAAAGGACAGCTTTCCCTTTTGGGAAGTGCGAAAATATGTACAATTGACTCATTCTGCTATGACGTTGTAAAACAGAATTTCTTCAAGGTAAATCTCCCCTCCGATATTTCAATCGGTGAAAACGGGGAGCTTTCCCTCCTTCGCCTTGCGGCACTGGAGGAAACGGTTGATGCACTTTACTGTGCGCTTGAAAAAAGTAAGGGTACTAAGCTTAGCGAGGAAAACCTCGCCCTTGCATCTTTGTGCGAGGAATATTTCGGTGACGACCTCCCCTTTATTCTTCTTGGGTTTGATGCACTTACAAATGCCTGTGCCTATGACAAAAGGGACAGTGAATTTACGGAAAATATCCGTGGGGGCGGCGATTATTCCACTATGATAAGAGAGCTTTATCAAAAGGCGCAATCTGCCGCATATCCTGATATGTGGCTTGACCAGATGGCGGATATGTATAATGCTGATATTCTCCCATATGATAAAACTCCGTTTTTTGAATACGCATTTTCAGAATGTATCAGCACAATAAAAAACGGCGTATTATCTCTTAAAAGTGCCGCACAAATTTCAGAAAATGGCGGTATAGGCTATGAAGCGTGTCTTTTAGAGGAGGCAGAAAGGCTCGATGCACTCTCTTCCTTTAACGATTACGACACCCTTCGCACTGCCTTTATAAATACAGAAATTTTCGACAGATTAAAAGGAAAAAAGCGTGGGTGCGATGAAGAGCTTTCAGGCAGAATAAAAACTGCACGTGACAATGTAAAAAAGGTTGTGGGTGACACACTTTCCGCTCTTCTTGAATTTTCGCTTTCTGATTGCGAGTCACTGCGCACACAGCTCTATCCGCAGATAAAGGCACTGTGCTCTGCGGCAAAGCTTTTAGGTAAGATTTATTATGAAAAAATGACCGCCCGCAGGATTATTGACTTTTCTGCGTGTGAGCATCTTGCACTTACCGTTATTTCAGAAAATGGACAAACCCTCACCGATGCGGGCGAGGCTATACGAAACAAATTTGATGAAATCTATATAGACGAAACACAGGATTCAAACGAGCTTCAGGATATGCTTTTCTCCCTTATCAGCAAGGGGCGCACATTTATGGTTGGCGATGTAAAACAGAGTATTTACGGATTTCGTAATGCCGACCCTACAACTTTTATGAAAAAGTGTGATGAGTCGCTTTTTGATGAAGATGCTTTAAAGCGCAAGATATTTCTGTCAAAGAATTTCCGTAGCTCAAAGGGTGTTATTTCAGGCGTTAACAGCGTTTTTGATATTATAATGACGTCTGATGTCTGCAGTATTGATTACAAGGGCGAACACCGCCTTGATTACGGTGCCGACTTTATGCCCGAAAACTTTGAGGGCGAAAAATGCGAAATTGTTATTGTCGAAAAGAACGGCAACGCAGAAAATCAGCTTATAAACGAGATGGAATATATTGTAGGACAAATAAAAACACTTGTTGCAAGCGGTAAGGAAATTTTTGATAAGGACGAGGGCACCGTGCGCCCGATTTCCTACAGTGACATAGCCATTCTTATGCGTTCTGTAAGCTCTGCCGCACAAACGTGCGAGGCGGTATTTATGAAAAACGGCGTGCCCTGCTATGTAGACGGGGGAAGCGGACTTTTTGAAACGAGCGAGGTCGGTCAGATAATTGAAATATTAAAGCTGATTGATAACGCACAAAGCGAAATTCCCCTTGCCTGTGCACTCAGAAGTCCTATGTTTATGTTTGATGAAAACGACCTTTTAAGGATTAAGCTTTGTTCAAGGGAAAGCTTTTGCGATGCTTTTTACGGAATATGCAGCGGTAAATACAAAACCGAGAGCGCCCTTACAAAAAAATGTCTTGATTTTATGCGCCGTCTTTCTTCCTGGAGAAAGGCATCAGGCTTTATCAGTGTAGAGGCTCTTATCCGCAGAATATACACAGACACCAATATCTATAGTCATGCACTTTCCTTCCCTGACGGTCAGATGCGCAGAGCAAACCTTGATTTGCTTCTTGAAAAGGCTGAGGAATTTGAGCGTTCAAGCTACAGTGGTTTATTTAACTTTGTAAACTATGTGCAGAAAATCAAAAAAACTGCCGATAATGTAAACGGTGCAAAGGCAGTTTCAGAGAAAATGGATGTTGTCCGTATTATGAGCATACATAAGTCAAAGGGACTTGAATTTCCCGTAGTCTTTGTTGCAAACTGTGCTAAAGCTTACCACGCCCCGACAACGGGTGCAGGCGGTCTTATCATTAATTCACGCTGTGCAATCGGTATGAATGTGATAAACCCGCTACTCCGCTCCAAATACAAATCACCGATGCAGACCTCTCTTTTACATATGGCAAAAACGGGCGACAGTGCAGAGGAAATGCGTCTTTTCTATGTTGCACTTACCCGTGCAAGGGAGAAGCTTTATGCCGTATGCACACTGCGTGATTATGATGCCTTTGAAAAGATGAGTTGCTCTGCAGTGGAAAGGCTTACAAAGAATGAAATCTTAAATGCAAACAGCTACAGTGCACTTTTGGCTCTTGCCTACGGGCATGGTGCAGATAAATGCTGGAGCATTACAGAGATTTCTCCCCGGGAGGCACAAAGCACCGCGGAGGAATATGAAAAACAACCTGATGAATTTTGCGAGGATAAAGAGGTAAGCCGTATGCTTGATTTTAAGTATCCTTACGAGGCTTCACTATCACTTCCAAACAAGGCATCCGTGTCATTCCTTAAATCGTTCGACATAAACCTTGCCCCGTCAGAGGGCGGAAACATAAGTCTTCTCGGTGCACCGTCTTCAAAGAAAATTAAGCTTTCCGAAATGAGGTTTTCAAAAACCGAAGATGGCGGCACATTCTTCGGCAGTGCGCATCACAAAATGCTTCAGTACCTTGACTATAGCTCAGGCGATATTGAAACGCAACGCGATGCACTTATTAAAAAAGGTATTCTTTCAGAGGAAGAGGCAGGCGTTCTCCACCTTGAAAAGCTAAAAGCTTTTATTAAAAGCGACCTTGCAATTATGATGAAAAATGCGCCAAAGCTTTACCGTGAAGAGCCGTTTGTAATCAGCGTCAGCGCAAAGGAGCTTTCTCCCGCTCTTCCCGAGGATGAAACACTGTGCGTTCAGGGTATTATTGACTGCTATTTTGAGAAGGATGAAAAAACCATCGTTCTTGTAGATTATAAAACAGATACATACGATGACCCGTCAGAAATTGCAGAAAAATACCAAAAACAGCTTTATTACTATGAGATGGCACTCAAACAAAAATTTAAAGACAAAATAATCGAAAAATATCTTTACTTGCTTCATAAAAATGATATAATAGAAGCAGGAGATTAATCCTTAGGCATAAGGGAGCCCAGTCCGATATGGTTTAAAAACAGAAATTTCGTATAATACTGCAGAAAATTCTGCAAATATACGACACGAGGACGACAAATAAAAAGAATAAAAATTTAACAAGTTTAAGGCATATGGGACTAGGCTTCCTTATGCCTATGGAGGTAATATAATGGCTGAAAGAATGGACGATACAAAGGCAATAAAAAGAAAATTTGACGATGAAACCGTTGAACAGCTTGTTGAAAACCGTTTCGTTTCTGATAAAAAAGCTTCACATAAGCCAAAAAGGAAAGCTAAAAAGAAAAAGAACTATGCCCTGAGTGCACTTATCACAATTCTTGCATTTGTGCTTGTTTTTGTTGTTTTCTTTATTGGCTCGTACATAGTTTTTACTGCATCGCCTCAAAAGATTGAAGAGGAAATTAAGGTAACAGACAGTAAAAACGATAAAAAGAATGATTACCTTGCAAAAGATTATGCGAAGGAGGAGCTTCCTGTCCCCGAAAAAGAAAAGGAAGATAAGGAAGATAAAGAGGATAAAAGCTTTGACGATGGCGCTCTTATGAAGGAGGATGACCTTGACGTTAAGCCTTCTTCCAAAAAGGAAAACAAGGTTGAGGATGAAAAGCAGCCTAAGAATGACGAGGACGATGATGAAGATGAAAAGAAAGTCCCCTCATCATCTGAAGCAGAGAAAAAGGCGGAGGCAACTACAAAACCGCAAGCACAGCCTAAACCTCAGACACAGCCCAAACCTCAGACACAGTCCAAGCCACAGACACAACCCTCTGCAAAGCCCTCTGCCCCTGCAGTGGATGAAAAACCGTCATCTGATGTAGTAAAAAAGAATGAGCAGTCGGAGGCTATAATCCTTGATTAATCAGAACTTAATATTTTGGAATTGAGGGAGGTTTTGTTATGAACAAAAACGGCGCAGAAAAACTTTTTTCCAGAATGATTGACCGTGAGTATGCGGAAATGGCAGATTTACCCGAGGATAAGCTCTATGAGGAAGAAATCCTTGACGAAGATGTGTTAGTTGACGAGAGCAAGGACGAGGATTATTACAAAAACAGAATAGCAAAAGGATATGGACTAACAGATAACATTATATAGAAAAAGGAGAGTTGAAATTTTTATTTCAACTCTCCTTTTTCTATATTCAAGGGATTTCCTATACGGGAATAAAGATTTTTTTGCAAAGCAAAAAATCCACCATCATTTCGCATTTCGAACTTCGCATTTCGAATTTGCTGTATGCGGTCTGGACTTTTTTACATCCCTTTTTTAATACACATAGGACTCGGGGTTTATCGCCACGCCCCCCTGCCATATTTCAAAATGCAGATGGGAGGTTTCTCTGCTTTCAACGGCGGCACTTTTCCCTACCTTACCAACCGTCTCTCCCTTTTTTACCTTATCGCCTTTTTTAACCGGTATTTTTGATGCGAGGTTTTTATACACGCTTTTTAAATCTTCACTGTGGGTGATTTCAACACAGCTTCCCCAAAGCTTGTCCTTATACACACGTGTCACAGTCCCGTCCCATACGCTTTGGACCTCACTACCCTTTTCGGCGGCATAATCTATCCCCGTATGCGCACGCCAGTCCCCCATAGTTTCAGAGTAGACTGCCGTTTCACTGTAGCCCTTTAGTACAGTTTGTCCGCACGGAAAAGGAAGCCTTGACGGCACGCTCTCTTTTGTTTCAGGCTTTTTTTGCGGTTTTGCCGTTTCTTCTTCCTTATTTTCCTCCAAAACCTTTGCCCCTGCGGCGGCAGGGGCGGTTTCTTCCTTTTCCTCTTTTTTTGGAATTGTTACCGTTCCCATATATATTTTATTTTCCGAAGAATTTTCTTCCTTACTGCGTAGTGCAGTCGCCCGCCCGATTAAAAAGCTAAGTAAAAAAACACTTATTACTATCGTCGCAATAAGCAGCGCCCGTGCATTTTTCATTCTCTTCACACTCCTCATTTGTATTATTGCCACATATTTTCAAACTAAACCCCCTCAATCTGTGTTCCGCTGTAATAATGCGTCAGGATTTTTTTATAATCAAAGCCTTCCTTTGCCATAGTATTTGCGCCGTACTGGCTCATTCCAACACCGTGACCGTAGCCTGTGACTTCAAACCTGACGTTTCCTTCATCTGCAAAAATTTTAAAGCAGCTGCTGCGAAGATTAAAAAGAGTTCTTATTTCTCTACCCGTAAAGACTACACCCCCGATTGTTATGCTTTTTACACTTCCGCCCTCACTTATTTCACTCTTTCCTATATCTTCGGGAGTATTTAGCTTTGCCTCAGAGTTTTGTGATAATATTTTTTCCTTAAATTCTTCAAAGGAAAATACGGCACTGGAGTAAAAGTTGGGTGCATTTTCTTCTCCGTGGCTTTCAACACTTACAAGATACGGAACATCACCGCCCCACACGTCAGAGGAATTTTCCGTTCTTCCCCCTCCTGACTGAGAATGAAAAACTGCAAGGGCAACTTCACCGTCATAGGTCAGAATTTCCCCTGCCGTTTCATCTATTGCCTGCTTTATTTTTTCGCTGTATTTATCAGCATCTTTTCCCCACTGCTTTTGTGCCGTTTCTATTTTTTTATATGCCTTACAATGCGTAAAATCAGTGCACACCGCAGCACCCGTATGTTCCCCGCTCGGGTTTTCCATTCTGTATATTGCGTAGCTTCGTGCGGCAACTGCCTGCGCTTTAAGAGCTTCTTTTTCAAATGAGGCGGGCATTTCAGCACAAACAACACCCATCAGATATTCTTCAATATCCATTTCTTTTATAACCTTTTCATCAGAAAAATACACGCTGATGTCCTGCCCTGAATGCTTTTTTGGTTTTTCGCTGAGGTTGTCCTGAAACTGCATAATAAAAAAAACGCATAGCGGCAGAATTAATGCAGATATTAAAAAAAACGATGCATAAAAAATATATCTTCTCACGAAAAACCCTCCCCACAATATAATTATATTTTTTTATCCTTGTTTTAGAACATTTTTGTTGAAATTACCATCATTTGGTGGTATACTAATATTTAATTAGTTTTTGGAGTTGATGGCAGATGCAAAATAATGATGCTTTATTTGATAAGCTTTGTAATCTTACAAAGGATGTATATTCAATTGATTCTGAGCTTTACAACAGATACAGTGTAAAAAGAGGACTTCGTAACTCTAACGGAAGCGGTGTTCTCGTTGGACTTACAAAGGTCGGCGACGTTCACGGTTACCTTCTTGACGAAGGGGAAAAGCAGGCAATAGACGGTCAGCTCCGTTACAGAGGTGTAAATGTTACAGATATTGTTGAGGGTTGTGACAGGGATAACCGTTTCGGTTTTGAAGAGGTTGTGTATCTTCTTCTTTTCGGCAGACTTCCCAAAAAGGAGGAGCTTGAAGAATTTTCCCGCTACCTCGGCTCAAAGAGGCAGCTTTACCCCAACTTTACAGAAGATATGATTTTAAAGGCACCAAGTAATAACATTATGAATAAGCTTGCCCGCAGTGTTCTTGCAAGCTACTCGTATGACGATAACCCTGATGAGGTATCAATTGAAAATGTACTTCGTCAGTCGTTTGAGCTTATTGCACGTTTCCCTGCTATGATTGCACACGCCTATCAGGCAAAGTCGCATTATTATGACGGGAAAAGTCTTATTCTCCACTCGCCCCGTGCAGATATGAGTACGGCTGAAAACTTCCTTTATATGATGCGCCCGAATAATGAGTTTACGCAGACGGAGGCACATCTTCTTGACCTTGCACTCATTCTTCACGCAGAGCACGGCGGTGGTAACAACTCAACCTTTACAACACACGTTCTTTCATCATCAGGCACAGATACCTACAGTGCAATTGCAGCGGCAATCGGCTCTCTTAAAGGACCAAAGCACGGCGGTGCAAATGCAAAGGTTATGGGAATGATTGATGATTTCAAGGCAAATATTACTGATATTACAGATGAAAAGCAAATAAGAGAGCATATTATAAAACTCTACCGCAAAGAGTCTTATGACCATAGCGGCCTTGTATACGGTATAGGTCACGCCATTTATACAAAGAGCGACCCCCGTGCCGTTCTTCTTCGAAAGAGTGCAGGTATGCTCGCCCGTGAAAAGCATATGGAAGAGGAGCTTTTGATGTATGACCTCATTGCCAAAAATGCGATTGAGCTTTTCACCGAAATAACGGGCAAGGAAAAAGACCTTGCAATCAATGTTGACTTTTACAGCGGTTTTGTTTATAAAATGCTCAACATTCCGCCTGAGGTTTACACACCAATTTTTGCTATGAGCAGAATTGCAGGCTGGTGTGCACACCGTCTTGAGGAAATTATGGTTTCTGACAGAATTATACGTCCTGCGTATAAGAATGTTTTAAAAGCCAAAGAATATGTCGATATTGAAAACAGATAAAGAGGATGACAGGGTCATCCTCTCGCAAAAGAAGTTTTCTAAAGTAAACATTCTTTTGCGAAGAAAGGGCTTTCGCTCGCGCGGCACTCACCGTGCCAGCCCTTGCAGGGTGTCAAAATCGATGTACACGCCCCCGATTTTGACGGATTTTATGTGTTAAGGGAGTACCCTTAACAATCCCCTGAAAAAAATTGAAACAAGAAAAACGGAGGTATCTTTTTATGCAGGAAGGTTACTCAAATTTCATTCACGATATTATTGATGAGGATTTGGCGGCAGGCCGTGAAAACGGTGTGCACACACGCTTTCCTCCCGAGCCTAACGGTTATCTTCATATAGGAAGTGCCAAGGCTATATGGATTAATTTTATGACGGCAAAAAAATATAACGGACTTTTCAATCTCCGTTATGACGATACAAACCCCGTAAAGGAAGATGATGAGTTTGTAAAGGCAATCGAAGCTGACCTTCACTGGCTCGGTGCTGACCCTACGGGCGGAATTTACTACGGCAGTGACTATTTTGACAAGTGCTATGAATTTGCCTGCAAGCTTATCCGTGACGGCAAGGCATTTGTATGCGACCTTTCTCAGGAGGAAATGGCACAATACCGCGGAACACTGACAGAGCCGGGTAAGGAAAGCCCATACCGCAATCGTAGTGTAGAGGAAAATCTCGACCTTTTTGAGC
Source organism: Clostridia bacterium (assembly GCA_017441965.1). Lineage (GTDB taxonomy): Bacteria > Bacillota > Clostridia > UMGS1883 > UMGS1883 > UMGS1883. The sequence goes on from JAFSBF010000059.1 coordinate 9,241, forward strand.
GTATGAAAAACGGTGAATTTGAAAACGGTCAGAGGACACTTCGTGCAAAGATTGATATGGCATCACCCAATATGAATATGCGTGACCCCGTTATCTACCGTATACTTCATATGAACCATCACCGTCAGGGTGATAAGTGGTGCATATATCCTATGTACGACTTTGCGCATCCCATTCAGGACGCTTTGGAGGGTATTACACATTCCCTCTGCTCTATCGAGTTTGAAAACCACCGTCCGCTCTATAACTGGGTTGTTGAGAATGTTGGCTTTGACCACGACCCGCATCAGTATGAATTTGCACGTCTTAATATGACATATACCGTTATGAGTAAGCGTTACCTTCGTAAGCTCGTTGAAACGGGCAATGTTGACGGATGGGACGACCCGAGAATGCCAACCCTTCAGGGACTTAGAAGGCGTGGCTATACACCTTCTGCAATATTTGACTTTATTGAAAGAAGCGGTGTTGCAAAGGCAAACTCTATGGCAGACATCAGGCTTCTTGAATACTGCATTTGTGAGGAGCTTAACGAAAACGCTCAGCGCCGTGTTGCAGTAATCGAGCCTCTTAAGGTTACAATAACAAATCTTCCCGATGACCATATAGAGTATTTTGAGCTTCCAAACCATCCCAAGCGTGAGGAGCTTGGCACACGAAAGGTTCCCTTTACAAATAAGCTCTATATCGAGCAGAGCGACTTTATGGAAGAACCCGTTCCCGGATTTAAACGTCTTAAGCCCGACGGCGAGGTAAGACTTATGGGCTCATACATTATGAAGTGTAATGAGGTATTGCACGATGAAAACGGTAATGTTTGTGAGCTTTTGTGCACTGTTGATACCGAGACGGGTAACGGTATGCCCACAGACGGCAGAAAGGTTAAGGGCAATATCCACTGGCTCAGCCGTGAAACGGCTGTACCTTTCAGCGTTCATCAGTTTGACAATATCTTTAACAAAGAAAATGTTGCCACCCTTCTTGAGGATGACAACTTCGATGAATTTATTAATCCCAATTCACTTATCGTTTATGAAAACGCTTATGGCGAGCCTTCATTAAAGGATGCCGAGGTTGGGGAAAAATTCCAGTTTGTACGTATGGGTTACTTCACACGTGACAGTAAAGATACAAATGTGTTTAACCGTACTGCACCGCTTAAAAGCTCATTTAAACCACAGTAATACTTTGATACAAAAAAGGTACACACCACTTTGCACGTGATGTGTACCTTTTTTGTATTTAATTTACTTTAATACTGAAACGGCATCCCCGATAGTTTTTTCCAAAGCTTCTCTGCCGTACTTATCAACCTCGGCTTTATTTTTTTCGCCGTGTGTTAAACATCCTGCACCGCCGATACAACCGCCTATACAAGCCATACCCTCAATAAAATTAGCATCCAGAACATTTTTACTCTTTTTAAGAAGTGCCATTTTGCACGCTTCAATACCGTCACATGGAATTGCCTTTAAATCAAAATCAATATTCTGTTCTTTTAAGCCCTGCGCTACAGCATCGGAAAGGCCTCCGCTGCGTGCAAATATTCTGCCAAAGTATGATGCGTTATCCAGAACCTCTTCCTCAAGCGTTGTAATATCAATATCCTTACTGTCATAAAGTGCCTGAAGCTCCTCAAAAGTAAGAACTGCATCTACATACGGTTTAACCTCTTCAAGCTGTGCCTCTGCTTTCTTTGCAGTACAGGGGCCTATAAACACAACCTTTGAATCAGGGTCAGTATCTTTAATATACTTTGCAAGTGCCGCCATCGGTGATAGATTATGCGAAATATACTGCACCAAATCAGGAAACGCTGATTTTACATAAGCTACAAATGCAGGGCAGCAGGAGCTTGTCAAAAAGCCTTTTTCACTGAGTTCTTTTGATTCAGCCTGTGCAACCATATCTGCACCAAGAGCCGCTTCAATAACAGTAAAGAAACCAAGTTCTTTAAGACCTTTAATTACCTGACCAAGTTTTGCATATGTAAACTGGCTCGAAATCGAAGGCGCCACCATTGCGTAAACCTTATATTTTTTATTATAATCACTCTTCTTTATTAAGTCAATTACGTTTAAGATATAAGACTTATCCATAATAGCGCCAAACGTGCACTGATATACACAAGCACCGCAAGCAGTACATTTACTGTTATCAATTGCGGCAGCGTTATCCTCATTGATAGAAATAGCCTTTATTTTGCAGGCATTCTGACAGGGACGCTTACGGTTCACGATAGCATAATACGGGCAAACCTTTGCGCATTGACCACATTCAATACACTTTGATTTATCGATATGTGCCACATGGTTATGGTCGAAAGAGATTGCCCCTCTTTTACAAACATCTTCGCATCTGTGGGCAAGGCATCCTCTGCAGGAATCAGTTACCTCATAACCTGCTGCGGGACATTCGTCACAAGCAATGTCAATAACCTCAATCACGTTAGGGTTATCCTTATCTCCGCCCATTGCAATTCTTACACGCTCTGAAAGAGTTGCCCGTTCTTTATAAACGCAGCAACGCATCGTTGAAGTTTTTCCCGGAACAATTGTTTTTGGTATTTCCAGTACATTTTCAAGAAGTGTATCATTCCATGCCTCTCTTGCAACCTCACGCAATACTTTATACTTCAAATGCTGAACTTTTGTATCAAATTTTTTCATACCTCACACCCCTTAAAAATAACTTACTTTAATTCTTTTTCCCATCATTTTGAGACACTTTGAAAGCTCCTCAACCAAATTCATTTTAATACTGAAATTTATAGGCAAATCAGGGTTCTGATGTGCAGGATTTATAGCACGACCAACATAAAAATTTATGTCTGTTGCTTCTTCAAAAAGAAGCTGGCAAATAAGTGATGCTCCGTCACGCTTATAATTCCAATGCTCATACATTTCGTTTTCGCCCAAGTAGTCTTTAGCATATTCTAAAACCTTATTGACAGTAATAACGCCCTCTGTTACTAAATCAACGCCCTCAAGCTTTGCAATCGGAGGAACATCCGACTTTTCAAAATTAAGGGTTGCCTGAAGCGGCTTTTTTAAATATTTTGCTGCAATAGAGGAAGTCGTTCCTCCGCATATAATATGCTTTCCCTCTTTTGAAAAGAAAAGCGACATCATTCTATCTGCGTCATCACGGTTTGACGGAGGACCAAAAAGAATATTCATAGGCTCTCTTTTTCTTATTTTCACTATACATGCCGTTGCATCATCACCCGGCTTTTGTCCGTAAAGCTTGTCACATTCATCAACTAAAAGCGTAGATAAATTCTTTGCCGTAAGACCTGTTACTGACATAGTCTCCATAAACTCAATTATGTCTTCTCTCTTCCAGCCAAAGTTATACGCCATACCAATCCCCGCATGGGGGCATCCGTCACTCATTGCAATGAAAATATCTCCCTCATGCAGGCGAATAAGTGACTTATATATCTTTTTGCCGTCAATATTCATTTCGGTTTTAGGATAATCATAGTTTTTATTATTGCGAAGAACAATCGCCTGCGGATTGTCATACTGAATGATTTCAGCAGTTTCGTTATTGATAAGGTGCATAATCGTAAATGTTGAATATGCAACACCACGAACAGAACAAACAGGAAGCGTTGCCGCAATTGTTGATACACATTCTTCGATAGGAAGTCCTGCCGCCATCATAGTTGAAATAATTTTTGATGTAAGAGTAGACAAAATACTTGCTTTAACACCGCTTCCAAGTCCGTCTGCAAGGACGATAACCGTTGAATTGTCACTCTGCTCTACAATTTCCACATGGTCACCGCAAAGCTGTTCGCCGTAGTGGTTAATACTTTTCCAGCCGATATCTGCACATAAATCATTCATCCTGTATCGACTCCTTTAGCTTTGCAAGAGCAATTTTTGTTTCTGCGGCAGTTTCTCCAAGAAGCGATGCAATTTC
>JAFSBF010000060.1 GCA_017441965.1 Clostridia bacterium
ACCTGTGAAACCGCCGCCCTTAACGTTACAGATAACATCGAAGCTACCATCTGTTTTTGTAGCTACGAGGGGCTGACGAAGGATAGCCTTAAGTGTTTCAAGACCGAAATAATCGTCTATAGTTCTCTTGTTGATTGTGATTTCGCCTTTTCCGGGGATGAGGCGAACATGAGCAACAGACTTCTTTCTTCTACCTGTTCCGAAAAACTGTGTGATTGCCATTTAATTCACCCTCCCTTATTTAATATCGCGTGTCCAAGCCTCAGGCTGCTGTGCCTGATGGTTATGCTCGCTACCCTTGTATACTCTGAGTCTTGTAAGTGCGCTTCTGCCAATTGATGTAGCGGGAAGCATGCCCTTTACTGCAAGATACATAGCTCTGTCAGCATTCTTCTCCATCATATCCTTAGCACTGACAGTCTTAAGACCGCCGATCCAACCTGTATGACGATAGTAGTTCTTCTGATTAAGCTTGTTTCCTGTAAATACTGCCTTGTCACAGTTAAGAATGATTACATGATCACCGCAATCAACGTGAGGTGTATATGTTACCTTCTCCTTACCGCGAAGAATGCTCGCAGCCTGAGCAGCAACACGACCAACGCTCTTACCGGTTGCGTCGATGATGTACCATTTTCTCTGAACCTGACCTGCTTTTTCCATAGTGGTCTTCATTCGGATTTACCTCCATTTAACTAAATTTTAAATAACTTTTGTTTTCAGCAAGAGTTATTGTAATACACAAAAATGCTTTTGTCAACACTTTTTTTGAAAGAATTTAATTTAAAAGGCATATACTCTGTTTTTCTCTTGTTTTCTTTAAAATTCTCTTGTTTTCTCTTGTGGCAAATTAAAAAATTTTTCAAATTAATCACCTATTGATTTAATTTTTCTTTTATTGTATAATGAAAAAAGAAATTTTCAGAGGTGAAATTATGCAAAAGCTACTTAGCTATTTGCGCCGTGGCGTAGATGATTACAATATGATAAATGACGGAGATAAAATTACTGTGGGCGTATCGGGTGGAAAGGACAGCCTGGCGCTTCTTGTAGGGCTGGCAAATCTCAGGAGGTTTTACCCCAACGCCTTTAAGCTTTCTGCCGTAACGCTTGATATGGGATTCGGAATGGACTTTTCGCCCGTGGGAAAGCTTTGCGAGGAACTTGGGGTGGAATATGTGCTGAAAAAGACCGATATTGCCCAGATTCTCTTTGATATAAGAAAGGAAACCAATCCCTGCTCACTCTGTGCGAAAATGAGGAGGGGTGCACTTCACGATGCGGCACTGGAGTTGGGAAGCCATAAGGTGGCATTAGGGCATCATAATGATGATGCACTTGATACCTTTATGCTTTCTCTTGTATACGAGGGGAGAGTAAACTGCTTTTCTCCTGTGACATATCTTGACAGAAAGGATATAACCCTTATCCGCCCGATGATTTATGCCCCCGAAAAGTATGTAATCGGCTTTGCAAAAAGGTATGAGCTTCCAATAGTGAAAAACCGCTGTCCCGAGGACAAGCGGACAAAAAGGGAATACGTAAAAAATCTGATAAAACAACTGGAAAAGGAGAATCCGGGCTTTAAAACAAGGCTTTTTACGGCAATTGAGGGAAGTCATGCAGGGGGATTTGGCGTGTTTCCTGATTGAGAATGTGATAAAGCAGCACCGACCTTAAAAGGAAGATTGAATTTAATTCATATTTCTATTGACAAACATAACCAATAGTGATAAGCTATATTAGCACTCTTAATCATAGAGTGCTAATAATACTATTTGAAAGGAAGTTTTTATCATGGCAAAAAAGCAGTTTAAGGCAGAGTCAAAAAGGCTTTTGGATATGATGATTAACTCAATCTATACGCATAAGGAGATTTTCCTCAGAGAGATTATATCAAACTCATCAGATGCACTTGATAAGCTGTGCTATAAATCTCTTACAGAGGATGGCGTGAGCGTATCACGTGAGGATTTGTTTATAAAAGTAACAATTGATAAGGAAAATCGTATTATAAAGGTAAGTGATAACGGTATCGGCATGACTGCAGAAGAGCTTGAGAAAAACCTTGGTACAATTGCACGCAGCGGCTCGCTCCATTTCAAAAATGATATGGAGAAGAAGGAGGATATTGACATTATCGGTCAGTTTGGTGTAGGCTTTTACAGTGCCTTTATGGTTGCGGACAAGGTAACCGTTATAACAAAGGCATATGGAGAGGATGTGGCAAACTGCTGGGAGTCAGACGGTGCTGACGGATATACAATCATGCAGACCGCAAAAGAGGGCACAGGCACAGACATATATATGAAGCTTAAGGATGACAGTGAGGATGAGCGTTACAGTGATTACCTTGAAACGTATATGCTCCGAGGTCTTATAAAGAAATATTCTGATTATATCCGTTACCCAATCAAGATGGATATAGAAAAATCACGCAAAATCGAAAAGCCTGACAGTGAAAACCCCGAATACGAAAAGTATATTGAGGAAGAAACTGTTAACAGTATGATACCCATTTGGCAGAGAAGCAAGGATGAGGTAACCGAGGAGGAGCTTAATCGTTTTTATAAGGATAAGTATTTTGATACAAAGGACCCTGCCCTTACAATCCGTGCAGATGTTGAGGGAAACTTTTCATACAAAGCTCTTTTATACGTTCCATCAAGCACACCTATGGGATATTATACAAAGGAGTATAAAAAGGGACTGGAGCTTTATTCATCAGGCGTAATGATTATGGATAGCTGTGAGGATATAATTCCCGAGCACTTCCGTTTTGTAAAGGGTGTTGTTGATTCACAGGATTTGTCACTTAACATTTCACGTGAAATGCTTCAGCACGACAGACAGCTTGGCGCAATACGCAATAATATAGAAAAGAAAATTAAGCAGGAGCTTAAAAAGTTACTCACAAATGACCCTGAAAATTATGAAAAGTTCTGGCAGAGCTTTGGTCTGCAGCTTAAATACGGCATAGTATCAGACTACGGCGCACACAGGGAGCTTTTAAAGGATTTACTTCTTTACTACACATCAGGCGAAAAGAAGCTTGTGACGCTTGAGCGTTATGTTGAAACAATGCCCGAGGAGCAAAAGTTCATCTACTATGCCTGCGGTGAAACGGTAAATAAGATAGATAATCTTCCCCAGACAGAGCCGCTTAAGGATAAAGGCTACTCTATCCTTTATATGACAGATGAGGTTGACGAATTTGTTATAAATATGCTCGGCGAAATTGACGGAAAGCAGTTTAAGAGCGTTAATGATAAAGACCTCGGCATTGAGAGCGAGGAGGAGAAGAATGACACCCAGATGAAGCAGGAGGAAAATCAGGTTATGCTTGATTACCTCAGAGACAGCCTTGACGGAAAGGTAACGGCAGTAAGACTTTCAGGAAAGCTTAAAAGCCATCCCGTATGCCTAACAACAGACGGAGAGGTATCGCTCGAAATGGAAAAATACTTTGCGACAATCCCCGGTGACCACCCTGATATAAAGGCACAGAGAGTGCTCGAGATTAACCCTGCACATAAGGCATTTTATATGCTGCAGGATATGTGGCAGCTTGATAAGGACAAGTGTGCAAAGCTTGGTAAATTGCTTTACAGTCAGGCACTTCTCATTGCGGATATTTCGCTTGAAAACCCGGCAGAGTATACGGATCTTTTCTGGGAATTAATATAAAGAGAATGTGATAAAATTAAAAATGCGGAATACGGAATGAAGAGTTCGGAATGATATTTGATTTTTACAATGGATAAAATTTACTCCGCACTCAGTATTTCTAATTCCACACATAATATGAAATGATGAAAGCAAGAGGCTGTCTCACAAAATGCGAGACAGCCTTCTTGCTTTCAATCTGACAAATATTTAGTTCTTATGGTTTCTTCTACTGTATCAAATGTATGATTTCCGTCAGCAGACCATGATGTCTGTACTCTGAGATTAATATCCAATGCGTTGTGTACGAGGGCGGCAATATAATTTCTTGTTGCAAAAGTGTTGTTTTGCACAAGAGCTTCCGGATAGGATGTAACACCGGCATAAAGATTTATAGCTTCGCCCTTTTTTATATATCCTTCGGGAAAACCTCTTTTGAAAACATCATCATCCTCATAACCGAGAGTACATACAAGCATTTTTATTGCCTGTGCAACAGTAACGTTTTCATCGGGACGGAATGTATAATCCTCAAATCCGTTTATTATTTCATACTGGTGCGCTACATTTATATAACCATTTGCCCAGTGCCCTATGGTATCGGCAAAATAACCTGGCTTATCCTGTAAATACTTTGCCTGTCCCTCTTGTCCCAAAACACGGCAAATTATAGTTGCAAATTCTGCACGGGTTATGTTGGCATCTCCACGAAAATCTCCGTTTTCGTCACCAACCATAATTTTAAGCTCGTTAAGGTCTGTAACGGCTTCTGTTATTACTGCTTCATCGATTGCAAAAACACTGCCGAGGGAAAGAAGAAGTGCAAACGCAATAAAGACAGATACAAGTTTAAATTTTTTCATATTTTACCTCCTGCATTTTTTTAAATTATATCATTAGGAAAAACAGATGTCAAGAAAGAGATATGCAGGTACTGCAAATCTCTTTCTGTTTTACCGTATAGAAAATTACGTAATTTTATCGCGAGCGACATTTGTCGTGCTTTAATTTAGTCGGGACGCGAAATGGGTGAAGCGGCACGCTTCTTTTTGCATTTAATTATCAGTTTTTCTCTTTTCACGAAGGGGCATACCGAGCTTTTCACGGATTTGGTTTTCAATATTATCGGTAAAATCGGGATTTTCAATCATATACTGCTTTACATTTTCTCTGCCCTGACCGAGACGCTGGTCATTATAACTGAACCACGCTCCGCCTCTTTTAATAATATCAAGGTTTACAGCAACGTCAAGCACATTACCCTCTCTTGAAATTCCCTTACCGTACATCATATCAAATTCTGCCTCACGGAAGGGGGGCGCAACCTTATTTTTAACAATCTTTACACGTGTACGGTTGCCGATAAACTCACTGCCGTTTTTAAGAATTTCGGTACGGCGCACATCCATACGCACGGATGCATAGAATTTAAGCGCTCTTCCGCCTGCAGTGGTTTCGGGATTTCCGTACATAACACCGATTTTTTCACGAAGCTGATTTATAAAAATACAGATAGTGTTGCTCTTGTTAATAACACCTGCAAGCTTACGAAGTGCCTGGCTCATAAGACGTGCCTGCAGACCTACGTGGGAGTCGCCCATTTCGCCGTCAATTTCCGCCTTGGGAACGAGGGCTGCAACAGAGTCGACAACGATTACATCAATAGCACCGCTGCGAACAAGTGCCTCGGCAATTTCGAGAGCCTGTTCACCTGTATCAGGCTGTGAAACAACGAGCGAGTCAACGTCAACACCCAAAACAGATGCGTATGTAGGATCAAGTGCGTGCTCCGCATCAATAAAAGCCGCCTCACCGCCAAGCTTCTGTGCCTGTGCAATAATGTGGAGGGCAAGTGTTGTCTTACCGCTTGATTCAGGTCCGTATATTTCAATAATTCTGCCCTTGGGAACTCCGCCTATACCCAGTGCAATATCAAGGCTTAGTGCACCGGTGGGAATGGATTCAACATTGTAATGCGCATTTTCGCCAAGACGCATAACAGAGCCTTTACCAAACTGCTTTTCAATCTGCGCCATGGCAAGCGCAAGGGCTTCCTTCTTTTCATCTGTCATATATAATCAATCCTTTCAGGAAAAATATACCGAACATCTGTTCTTATTATAAACGGAAGATAGTGATTTGTCAATAGATATTTTATAAATTAAGATTTTCTTTTATAAGATTAAAAACCTCATCACAGGTTTGCTCTCTTATCTCGTCACGTGTGCCTTTAAGATTAAGCTTTTTAAACTCCACACCGTTATTATGAGCAATTGCAATGTATACAAGACCTACGGGTTTTTCCTGCGTTCCGCCGCCGGGTCCTGCAATACCCGTAACGCTGACTGCAATATCGCTTCCCGATACCTTTTTTGCACCCTGCGCCATTTCACAAGCCGTCTGATGGCTTACTGCCCCGTATTTTTCGAGTGTTTCGGGAAAAACTCCAAGAAGCCTTTCCTTTGCCTCATTTGCGTAGGTAATAAAGCCGTAGCCGTAAATACTGCTCGCTCCGGGAACAGAGGTGATAATTTTTCCGAGTGAGCCGCCCGTGCAGCTTTCAGCAGTGGAAATAGTAATATTTTTTTCTATTAGTTTTGAAATGATTTGTTCGTTAGTCATAATAACACCTTTAAGTGCGAAATGCGAAGTGATGGAAGGTTTTCGCTGTGGCGAAAACCAACATTCATTTCGAACTTTGAACTTCGAATTTAATTATGAATTTGGCTCAATTAACACCCAGTCTGTCTCAGCAACGGCTTTATCTACCCAGTATTCCATATCAATTTTATTCTGGCTTTCCATAATTTTTTCAAGGGTGGGTTTTGTTGTTGGATGCTTAGGTGTAAATACCGTACAACAATCCTCATACGGAAGAATAGATGTTTCGAATGTTCCTATTTTACGTGCAATGGTTACAATTTCGTTTTTATCCATACCGATAAGCGGACGGAAAACGGGAAGCGTTGTCATAACCTCATTCGTAACACCGAGTGCCTGAATAGTCTGACTTGCGACCTGACCGAGGCTTTCACCCGTAATCAGTGCAAGGGAATTATTTTTAAGCGCAATTCTCTCTGCCGTCATCATCATCATTCTGCGCATAATAAGTGTCAGATGGTCTTCGGGACAGTTATCGCGTATTGCAAGCTGCTGCTCGGTAAATGGTACGATATAAAGGTTAAATCTGCCCGTATATTCTGAAACTAAACGTGCAAGCTCGATAACCTTTTCCTTCGCCCTCTCACTCGTATACGGCGGGGAGAAAAAGTGTACTGCATCAAGCTCCACGCCCCTTTTTGCAATCATCCATGCAGCAACGGGGCTGTCAATACCGCCTGAAAGCAGAATTGTTGCCTTACCACTGGAGCCTGTAGGCATACCGCCTGAACCTGTGCTGCTTGCACTGTCGGCATAAACATATGCCTCGTTATCGCGGATTTCCACGCGGACAGTAGCCTCGGGATTTAAAACGTCAACCTTTATTTTATGCAGTCTTGAAAGTATCGCACCGCCCATTTCACGGCTGATTTCAGGAGATTTGAACGGGAATTTTTTATCACTGCGCTTTGCCTCTACCTTAAAGGTGTTGCATCCGTAGAGTGCCTCGCACAC
>JAFSBF010000061.1 GCA_017441965.1 Clostridia bacterium
AGATAAAGGCGGCGGTTTTTTGATTAAATATATTCTTTTTGACCTTGACGGTACACTTACCAATCCAAAAGAGGGGATAACAAAGTGTGTTCAGCACGCCCTCAGACATTTTGGGATAGAACGCAGTTGTGATGAACTTCTGGAGTTTATCGGTCCGCCCCTTAAGGAGCAGTTTATGAAATATGCCTCGCTTTCGGAAGAAGACGGGGAGAAAGCCGTGCAAATCTACCGTGAGAGATTTGCGCCCATAGGAATATTTGAAAATGAGATATATGAGGGCGTTATTGAAGTGATGAAATCTCTTAAAAAAGCGGGCAAGGTAATGGCAATTGCAACGAGTAAGCCCACCGTTTTTGCACAGAGAATTGCCGATGAATACGGAATTACTCCGTATATCGATGCACTTTTCGGAAGTGAGCTTGACGGCAGAAATACCGATAAAGCCCTCGTTATACAAAATGCAATGAGGGCACTTGGGGCAGATAAGGAAAATACGATAATGGTGGGTGATCGTGAGCACGACGCAATAGGTGCACAGAAAAACGGTATAGAATGTATCGGTGTGACGTACGGCTTTGCGGCGGATGGAGAGCTTCGGAAAAGCGGTGTATGCGCTCTTGCAAATTCTCCGTATGCACTTTTGGAGATTTTGTCAGCAATGTAATATTTTCTATAGGACAGGCATAGTATTTTGCGTGGGGTGATAAATTTGAGAGAGGAACGCAAAAAGCTATGCCTTTTTACTGCAATAAATTTTATTGTAGGCATAATAATCGGGATTGTTTTGTTTTACGGTCAGCAAAGGAGCAATTCTTCTGTTTTTGAAGGGAATTTTGAATACAGCACCTCTTTGGAGTTAATGGACTTTTTCAGATTGTCGTGGATTAATCTTCTGTGGCTTTTTTCGATTTTTATTGCCCGTAATATTCTCCCCGTTTCTTCAATGCACCCGATTATACTGCTTCGTGGGTGTATGAGCAGCTTTTCCCTTATGTACATATTTACATATATCGGGATTAAAGAGGGGATAATGTCGGCTATGCCGCAGTGCTTTTCTATCCTGCCGCTTTTAATGTTTTTTTCAGTGGAAATGGCAAGAAAGCAAAGGCTTTCCCTTGAAACGGGCGGAGGTACAGTAACACTTAAAAGGGGAGAGCTTTTCCTGATGCTATTTGGGGCACTGCTTGCAGGCGGTATTGAAATGGTGCTTTTCCGTGCACTAAGCATAGGATAGCCCAGGCTTATGCATTTTCTACTGAAAATAAATGGAAAATATGTGCAATTTGGTTATATACAATTTAAACGGAAAGGTGTAAAATAATTCCTACATTATGTAAACTAAGCTGACAGGTTGGATAAAAATGAGAGAGTTAATGGCACAGTATGAGGAAAGTCTCAGAGGGCAAAACCTTTCTGAAAATACACTTTCTTCATATCTTCGTGATTTAGAGGCATTTTTTGGATACCTCAAATCGCACAACATAAAAAATGCACTGACCGTTAAAAAAGAAGCGGTTGCTGCCTATATAGAAGACTTAAAAGAGAGCGGCAGGGCAAACTCCACCATTTCACGCAGTGCGGCAGCACTTCGCAAGTTTTATCACTATATGCTGCTTGAGGGCAAGGTAAAAACAAATCCCGTATACGGGGTGGAGGTACCACGTGTTGAGAAAAAGCTCCCCGAGGCGATAAGCCACCGTGAAATATTAAAGCTTTTGAAGCAGCCTAAAACAACTGACTTAAAAGGAATACGTGACAGAGCAATGCTGGAGCTTTTATATGCTACGGGTATAAAGGTATCAGAGCTTATAAACCTTGCACTCGGGGACGTTGATGTGCGTGGCGGTATGCTTAGCTGTTCGTCAGGAAAAAATCAGCGGTACATTCCTATCGGTAAGGCGGCAACGGAGGCACTTGAGGTATATATTAAAAAGGCACGCCCGCTTATGCTCGGCGAAAATAAGGTGAAAAATCTTTTTGTAAACTGCTCAGGCACGGCTCTTACAAGGCAGGGGTTCTGGAAAATACTCAGGAGCTATGCTCAAAGTGCAGGTATTAAAACTGAAATTAATGCACAGACGCTCAGAAATTGCTTTGCACTGCATCTTCTTGAAAACGGTGCAGATATAAATGCCGTTTCACAGATGCTCGGACACACAGATGTTGTCACAACGAGGATATATAATCAGGTGCTTAGAAATAATATTAAGAAAATTTATAAAAAAGCACACCCACGTGCGTAAAACAGTTGACAAAAATTTTATAAAATGGTATATTAGTGTAGAAGGTGCCGAGGGATTCTTCGGCACTTGTTCTTTAGAAGGAAGGTAATACTATTATGAGCAATGTAACCAAAATATTTGCGAGTATGGTTTTTAATGCAACCGTTATGAAGGAAAGACTTCCGAAGGATATATATAAGGCAATGCAGAAAACCATAAAGGACGGAAAACGTCTTGATATAAATGTTGCAAACGTTGTTGCCAATGCGATGAAGGATTGGGCAATTGAAAACGGTGCAACACATTATACACACTGGTTTCAGCCTATGACTGGTATTACTGCAGAAAAGCACGACAGCTTTATTTCGCCCACTGATGATGCCAATGTTATAATGGAATTTTCGGGCAAGGAGCTTGTTCAGGGTGAGTCGGATGCATCAAGCTTTCCATCAGGCGGACTTCGTGCTACGTTTGAAGCACGCGGATATACTGCGTGGGACCCGACAAGCTATGCATTTATAAAGGATAAAACGCTTTGTATTCCTACAGCATTCTGCTCCTATGGGGGTGAGGCACTCGACCAGAAAACACCGCTTCTGCGCTCAATGGAGGCTATTGATAAGCAGGCTATGCGAATCCTGAGGCTCTTTGGCAATGACAATGTAAAGAGTGTTAAGACAACTGTAGGACCTGAGCAGGAATATTTCCTTGTAGATGAAGAAATTTATAATAAACGTCCTGACCTTATTTTTACGGGCAGAACGCTTTTCGGTGCAAAACCGCCAAAGGGACAGGAGCTTGATGACCACTATTACGGCAGTATAAAGCCGAGGGTGGCAGAGTTTATGCGTGACCTTGATGAAGAGCTCTGGAAGCTCGGAATACTTGCCAAGACAGAGCATAACGAGGTTGCACCCGCTCAGCATGAGCTTGCACCTATATTTACAACAACAAATATTTCCGCTGACCACAATCAGCTCACAATGGAAATGATGCAGAAGGTTGCGCGCAGACATTCTCTCGTATGTCTTTTGCACGAAAAACCGTTTGAGGGGGTAAACGGCAGCGGTAAGCATAATAACTGGTCAATGGTTACAAGTAACGGTAAAAACCTCCTTGACCCGGGTGAAACTCCGTATGAAAATGCAAAGTTTCTGATGTTCCTCTGCGCTGTTATCAAGGCGGTTGACGAATATCAGGATTTACTTCGTATCAGCGTGGCAAGTGCAGGAAATGACCACCGTCTCGGTGCAAATGAGGCACCGCCCGCAGTTGTTTCAATCTTCCTCGGCGAAGAGCTCAGCGAAATTTTAGAGGCGATTGAAACGGGAAAATCCTATGACGGACGTGAAAAGGTACAGATGAAAATTGGCGTTCACGTAATACCGAGATTTCCTAAGGATACAACAGACCGTAACAGGACAAGCCCGTTTGCATTTACGGGAAATAAGTTTGAATTCAGAATGCTTGGCTCATCTGCATCTGTTTCAGATGTCAATGTTGTACTTAATACGGCAGTTGCGGAAAGCCTTCGTCAGTTTGCAGACGAGATAGAGGGTGCACCTGATTTTGAGGCATCGCTGCATAATCTTATTAAAAAGACTATAAAGGCGCATAAGCACATAATCTTTAACGGCAACGGATATGACGATAAATGGATTTGCGAGGCGGAGAAGAGAGGTCTTTTAAATCTCAAGACAACGCCTGAGGCACTAAAGCATCTTGTTGCAAAGAAGAATATCGAGCTTTTTGAGACACACCGTGTATATTCAGAGGTGGAGATGCGTTCAAGACTTGAGGTAATGCTTGAAAGCTACCGCAAGATACTTAATATAGAGGCACTGACAATGGCTGAAATGTCAAACAAGGATATTATGCCTGCAGTAAGTGAGTTCATAGGAAACTTAAGTAATACACTCCTTGCAAAGCGCAGCGCTGTAAAGGGTATTAAAGGTGCTTATGAGGAAAGTATTATTGAAAAGGCATCAGCACTTCTTGACGAAATGCTTGAAAAGACAAGAAGTCTTGAAAATGCACTTAAAGAGGCAGAGAAAATAACCGATGCGCAGGAGGAGGCAGATTACTACTGCAATACGGTTATAAAGAATATGGAAGAGCTTCGCACCGCTGCAGATGAGCTTGAGGTTATCTGTGACCGTACGATGTGGCCGTATCCCGATTACAGTGAGCTTCTTTTTGGAGTAAGATAACTGTTATAAGGAATAAAAAAGTGTCACCCGATGCATAATAGCATCGGGTGATTGATTTATGGATGAAAAAAGACTTCCTGAAGATGACTATGCCATTGATATGTTAAGCAAGCAAAATGGTGTGGCATCTGCCACGGAATGTACGGGAATGATACAAATTCCTCCTGAAAATTATGATGAGGCAGAATCGTATAGTGAAATTTACGTTGTGCCTAAAGTGTGTGGCTGTGACAAAATGCACAGACCGCATAAAGCATAATATGAAAGTAAAGGTTTTCAATGTATTGATGTGCTATAATGTATAGCAAAGGTGAAAATTCGTTTTGACGAATTTTATTGTTTATATGCTTTATGCTACAGACAAACTGAACCTCTCGCAGTATCTATATACAGCTTCGGGTTCAGTTTGTCCGTTCTGCACTATTTTTTCTTCGCCCCAAAAAGTAAAAGCTATGACAAAAGATGCACTTTTGCATAGCTTTTATGCTATTTGAAACAAACAATTACTCTGTCATTTCCGCCATAGTCTTTAAAGTCCAAAACCTCTGAAAAATCTGTGAGAAGAGAGCATACCTTTTCTTTTTGGTCATAGCCGATTTCAAGGGCGAGCATACCACCTTTATTAAGTGCGGAAAATGCTTTCTTTGAAATCACTTTGTAAAAGGTAAGACCGTCCTCGCCACCGTCGAGTGCACGCATAGGCTCATACTCACTTACGGGGAGATTTTTTGCAATTTCCCTTTCAATGTAGGGAGGATTGGCTGTGATAATATCATATTTTCCGCTGATTTCTTCGTTTAAAATATCAAGGGAATAAACCTTTGTACTGTCACTTGCTAAAAGCTCATTAGCGTTTAACTTTGCCATACTAAGTGCGCCCTCTGAAATATCGGTAAGCTCAAGAGTACTTTTATCAATCATTTTTGCAAGGCTTATCCCGATACAACCGCTGCCCGTACATAAATCAAGAATTTTTGGGGAAGAGATGCGGTTTAGTTCAAGCACCTTTTCAACAAGACATTCTGTGTCGGGTCTTGGGATAAGGGTGTCAGAATTAAGCTGGAAAGTAAACCCCATAAATTCCTTTTCACCGAGTATATATGCCACAGGCTCGCCATTTTGACGTCTTGAGATATATTCCTGAAAAGTTTTTATTTGCTTTTCATTGGGCATATTAAAAATCATAGCGGCATTTTCTGCGCCCATTACTTTTGCAAGCAGTACCCGAGCATCGAGCATCGGTGTATCTGAATTTGTAAGGCGCAACGCAGCATTTTTAAGAAGCTCTCTTACCATTTGTCGTCCTCTTTATTATCTGTCAGTACAGCCTTCATTGAGGCAATTGCAACTTCAAGCTGGCTGTCGTCAGGCTCACGTGTGGTTATCTTCTGAAGCCACATTCCGGGCCTGCTTATAATACAAACA
Organism: Clostridia bacterium; assembly: GCA_017441965.1. Classification (GTDB taxonomy): domain Bacteria; phylum Bacillota; class Clostridia; order UMGS1883; family UMGS1883; genus UMGS1883. Next base: position 5,858 of record JAFSBF010000061.1, read on the forward strand.
ACCTTGCTTTTACTTCTGCCTGCCCAACGGATTATTTCATAGCTGATACCTGCAACTACAGGAAGGAGCAAAAGCCTCATTCCAAGTCGTGTCCACATATTATCCCACGATATAAAGGAGAAGAGGACAATACTTATAATCATTACAAAAACAAGAAAGCTTGTGCCGCACCTTGGGTGAAGACGTGACATATTTCGTGCGTTCTCAACCGTCAGGTCAAGACCTGCTTCGTAGCAGAAAATTGTCTTATGCTCAGCACCGTGATACTGGAAAACACGCTTTATATCCTCCATCTGCGAAACGGCTAAAACGTAGCCGAGGAAAATTGCAATTCGTACAATACCCTCAATCAGCGTTTTTAGGAGACTACTTTTAATAAAGCCTGATAAAAATCCCGTAATAATATTGGGAAGTATAAAGAATAAACCTATTGAAAAAATCATTGCAACAAAAAGGGAAAAGTAAATTACAATATCCTTAACCTTGTCACCGAATTTATCAGTAAGCCATTTATCAAACTTGGACTCGCTTGTTTCGTCCTCCAAATCAACAAATTCAGCACTCCACATAAGTGCACGTATACTGCAAATCATAGAATCAAAAAATGAAAATACACCCCTGATAACGGGTATTTTATTAACGTGATATTTTGTAACAAGGGAGCTTACTGCACGCTTATCAAGCTCAATTTCGCCATCCGGTTTACGCACTGCGGTGGCAATCTCCTTGGGACCACGCATCATAACACCCTCCATAACGGCACTGCCGCCGATGGAAGTTATATGTTCCTTTTTTTCCATATATCAAAACACTCCTTTCGATACAAAACTTAGTATAGCATAATATAAAAAGTATTTCAATAGTTTAAAGAATGAAAAAACCGCCATTTTCGTTGTTGAGAAAATATTGACATCTAAATCATAAACTGATATTATAATATCGAAAAAAAGAGGGCAGGTGCTTTTTATGAATATATTACACATGAAATATGCAGTTGAGGTTGCAAAGGTAGGTTCTCTTAACAAAGCATCAGAGTCTTTGCTGATTGCTGTGCCTAATATCAGCCGTTCAATAAAAGAGCTTGAATTTGATTTGGGCATAACTATTTTTGACAGAACAACGAAGGGTATGTGCCTTACTACTGAAGGTGAAGAATTTATGAATTTTGCCAAAGGAATACTTGCCCAGATTGAATCTGTTGAAAAGTATTATAAAGACGGTGCGCCAAACAGACAAAGATTTTCTATTTCCGTTCCACGTGCCTGCTATATATCAGAAGCATTTGCTGAATTTTCAAAAACACTGACAAAGGACAGTGCCGAAATTTTTTATAAGGAAACAAATTCTCAGAGGACAATTCATAATATGATTAACCACGATTATAAGCTTGGAATTATCAGGTATGCTGAAAATTATGATAAATATTTTAAGGCTATGCTTGATGAAAAAGGTTTCGAATATGAGCTTGTAACGGAGTTTAGCTATTCTTTGATAATGAGTGAGGATAACCCTCTTTCAAAGAAAGAAGAAATTACCTTTGATGATTTAACTGATTATATAGAAATAGCCCACGCAGATCCGTTTGTTCCTTCTATGCCTTTGTCAAAAGTTGTTAAGGAGGAATTGCCGGATAATATCGACAGAAGAATATATATTTTTGAGAGGGCAAGTCAGTTTGATTTGCTTAGTAAAAATCCTGAAACTTTTATGTGGGTATCTCCTGCACCTGAGAGCCTTCTTAAAAGGTATAATCTTGTACAGAAAAAATGTGTGGAAAATAAAAAAATTTACAAAGATGTTTTAATCTACAAAAAGGGATACAAGCTCAGTGAAATTGACCAGAGATTTATAACACAGCTATGTAATTCCAAAAGAAAAATGTTTAAT
>JAFSBF010000007.1 GCA_017441965.1 Clostridia bacterium
CCCGAATGCAGTATATAAAAAGACCTTTGCTGATGCGGCAGAGTTTATAAAGGCACAGGCACAGCGTGGAGATGTTGTTATAACAATGGGTGCAGGAGATGTGTATAAGATAGGCGATATGTTACTTGCTGACACAGAGTAGGGCTGTGATAAAATGCACAGACACAAAAGGATGTAAAAAAGCAAAAGCTTTTTTACATCCTTTTATCATTTTATAAACGCTGATAAAATACTTGTTATCACGTTATTTTCATAAAACAATCTTGCTATTACAGAGCTTTCAATCATTTTTATAAGAGATGGGAAATTTGCACCCATCGCCGATAAAACTCCTGCTCCTATGTAGCAGAAAACGCATCCGCTTAGTATTCCCACAGCCATTCCCATAAGAGAATTTGCCTGTTTGATAAGAGGCAGACGTGATGCAATATTTACTGCACCTGCAATAAACGAAACAATAATTTTAGAAAGAATAATCACCACTACAAAGCTTATTGCATTTACTGAAAGCATAGTAAGAACATCAAGACCGCCCTGCATATTTATGAGTCCCGACACCGCTCCTGACGTATTTTCTGCAAGAAAGCTTTCTATACCTTTTCGGACTGCCTCACCAACCACTGAACTGTAAATTATCCCTGAGACACCCCGATAAAGAAGCGCACCGACAACAATTGAAAGAACTGTCGATATCATCCCCACCACAGAGCGTGCAAAACCACGTTTTGCCCCGCGCAGTGCAAAAACGGCTATTATTGCTACCAAAATAATATCAGCCAAAGCTACACTTCCTTTCGTTATTTGAAAAATACCGAAATTTCGCCGTTTTAGGCGGGTTCGGATTATTCTCTTTCGGCTGCGATAATACTTGCCTGCGAGGCACCTATTACAAATAAATGCTCGTTATCTTTAAATAATGCTATTTTTTTTACACCCGTCTCGGATTTTATATTTTTTCTGTCCTCAAGTGCGCTGTTTGTCACATAGATATTTCTTCCAAATGCAAATGCTATATTATCTTCGCTGACCGAAATATCGTCTGTAATTCCGTCAAAGCTTCTCTCCCCGATAATTTTTCCAAGTCTGTTTAAAACAACAACCTTAGTTGAATTTCCCTTTATTCCGCTGCCCATTTGTGAAAATGCAACTACCATCATATCAGGATTTGACACATCAGCCTTATAGAGTGTGTCTGAATTATAATCATAGCTCCATTTCGGGGTGCCGTCTGCATTGAAATATACCAGGCAGTTACTTCCGAGCGCAGTATATGTACCGTTTTTATTAAAATCAACAGTATAGAAAAGCTGTGATTCAAAAGACTTTTTTTCAATTACTTTTGCATCGGTTATGTCTATCAGGATAACCTCACCCAGGAGCTTTTCCTCGCCCGATGATGCAAGCGATATTGCGATTGCTTTGTTATCGTAATTTACATCCCCGTCAAGAAACTCGCTCTTACTGATATCCCATTTAAAAATAGGCTCACCACTGCGGTTATATACACTGCATTCACAGTTATAACCCTCTTTTTCTGTTGCAACAAAGCTGTATCCGTTTCCGCTTACTTTTGCACATATTATTCTGTTCTCGACATTTACTGTATAATACTCCCTGTCACGCTTAAAAACCGTAAATTCAAGAGAATTTTTATTATAGCACAGTGCATATTCGCCCTCTGTATGAAGTGTCGGCTCCGAAAGTGCTATTGAAAGCTTATTTCCCTTTCCCTTTTCATCAAGAAAGCTGTAGGAGCTTGTTGTCACATAACAAACCTTATCACCAAGCGGCTTTACATCACTTTGTGTATATCCCTGAGATGAATTTTCGCCCTCACTTTGTGAAATCAGCGTGCTTTCATCCCTGCCGAATTTAAAAAAATCTCTGTCACGGTTCTGGTAAAATATAATTACAAGCATTGCCAGCATTACAATTATTGCGGCAGTATTTTTAAGAATGGAAAGTATCTTTTGTTTATTCATAATTTACCTCCACAAGCGCCAACCCCTGCGGCGGCGCAGTTATTCCTGAGAGACGTCTGTCCTTTTTTTCAATCAGCTCTGCTATATCATCCTCTGAAAGCTTGCCGCACCCCACATAAACAAGTGTGCCGACAATTATCCTTACCATATTGTATAAAAAGCCGTCTGCGGCAGCACGTACCGTTATTATGTCCCCGTCTTTTGTGACAGTAAGCTCCGTAAGATTTCTGACAGTTGATTTAACAATGCTTCCTGCGGCACAAAATGATGCAAAATCGTGCTTCCCCTGTATTATCTTTGCCGCATTGCGCATTTTATCAATATCAAGCTTTATCGGGTAATGCCACGCAAAATTCCGCATAAGAGGGTTTTGAAACGGGGCATTTACAATTTTATACTCATATGCCTTGGTAACGGTTTCAAACCTTGCATTAAAGCCCTCGTGCATTACCTCGCATTTATATGCCCTTATATCAGAGGGAAGCTTTGTATTAAGTACAAACGGAATTTTATCTGCAGGAATGGTGGTCTGCATTGTAAAACTGCATACGTAAATCCTTGCGTGTACGCCTGCGTCAGTACGGGAACAACCTGTAACAACCACACTTTCTCCTGCAATCTCTGTAAGGACATCCTCCAGAACTTCCTGAACGGTAATACCGTTTTTCTGTCTTTGCCACCCGTGATAGTTAGTTCCGTCATATGCCATTGTAAGTTTAAATGTCATTTACCACACAACCTTTAAAGCGATAAGTATAGCGCTCGTAAAAACAAAATATATAAGGGCGTATAAATCGTATCTTCCAAAGCAAAACCGTCTGTAGCTTGTCCTCTCGCCCTCAGAGTTATAACATCTGCACTCCATCGCAACGGCAAGCTCGTCTGCACGGCGGAAGGCACTTACAAAAAGAGGCACAAGAATGGGCACCATTGCACGAATTCTTTTGAGCGGGTTCCCATGTTCAAAATCTGCCCCACGTGAGGTCTGTGCTTTAATAATTTTATCCGTTTCGTCAAGAAGGGTTGGGATAAACCTCAGCGCAATGCTTATCATCATTACAAACACTGAAACGGGTACACCTATTTTTTTAAGCGGTGACAAAAGCACTTCAAGTCCGCCCGTCAGTACGGTAGGCGTTGTTGTAAGCGTCAGAATTGAGGTTCCTATTATAAGAAGAATTATTCTGACTGCCATTTTTGTTGCAAGGAAAACGCCCTCTTTTGTAACGGTAAATATCCCTTTTGAAAATAAAACCTCTTCCCCCGGTGTCATAAAAAGATTTAAAAGTGCCGTAAATATAATAAGCACCATAATAGGCTTTAAGCCCCTCAGCATAAACTTTAAGGGAATGTTTGAAACCTTTATTATTACGGCAGTTAAAATTATAATGGCAATATATGATACCATGCCCTCAATCATAAAGAGTGCCATCATATAAAAAAGGGTCCACAGTATTTTTGTACGGGGGTCCATTTTGTGAATGGGCGAATTACAGTCATAATACTGACCGATTGTTATATCCCTTATCATTTCGCCACCCCCAATGCACTGCATATCGCATTTTTTGCATCTTCTACCGTAAATATGTTTTCAGGCAGCTTCATTCCGCCGTCATTAAG
>JAFSBF010000062.1 GCA_017441965.1 Clostridia bacterium
CAGCCTTATTCTCTGCGCCTCACCGCCCGAAAGTGTTCCTGCCGAGCGTGAAAGGGTAAGATATTCAAGTCCTACATTGTTAAGGAAACCTATTCTCGCGTTTATTTCCTTTAATATTTCCTCTGCAATCATCGCCTGCTGCGTATCAAGCTCAAGCTGTTCAAAAAATCCTTTTGCTCTGTTTACTGAAAGATTACATACTTCGTCAATATTCTTGCCGCCTACGGTAACACTCAGGCTTTCGCGGCGAAGTCTTTTTCCCTTACATTCATTACACGGAATTTCACGCATCAATCCTTCAATATCCCACTTTGCCCACTCACTGTCCGTTTCGTCGTAGCGACGCTGCAGGTTATTTACAATACCTTCAAACGTAGCCTTGTATTTTGAAAGCCCACGCTTTCCCTCATGCTCAATCTCTATTTCCTCACTGCCCGTTCCGTAAAGTATAATGTCTATAACCTCCTGCGGCAGATTTTTTACGGGAGTGCTCAGGCTGAAATTATATTTTTTTGCAAGTGCCCTGAAGGTGGCATTTGCCATACTTCCCTCTTTATCGGGGGCACGCCATCCGCTCACAGAGAAAGCGCCCTCCAAAACAGAAAGCTCATCACTTACCAATACGAGTGACGGGTCAACACGTTTTAAAAGACCTATACCGCTGCACCTCGGGCATGCACCGAGAGGGTTATTAAAGGAAAACATTCTCGGTGAAAGCTCCTCCAAGCTTATTCCGCAATCGTCACAAGCATAGTTACGGCTGAAAACCATTTCCTCTTCACCGTTTAAAACCATCACTATACCCTCTGCAAGATGCAGTGCAATTTCTATGGAATCGGCAAGTCGGCGGCGAATATCTCCGCGTACAACAAGCCTGTCCACAACTATCTCGATATTGTGCTTTTTCTGCTTTTCAAGCTCTATTTCCTCTGATAAATCATAGATTATCCCGTCAACGCGCACACGCACATAGCCGCTTTTGCGCGCATTTTCAAATATTTTCTGATGCTCGCCCTTTTTACGGCGCACTACGGGGGCAAGAATTTGCACACGGCTTCCCTCGGGAAGCGATAATACCTTGTCCACAATCTGGTCAAGAGTTTGCTGCGTGATAACTTTTCCGCAGCTCGGGCAGTGCGGAATGCCAACCCTTGCATAAAGAAGCCTTAAATAATCATATATCTCCGTCACTGTACCGACAGTGGAACGGGGATTTTTATTCGTTGTTTTCTGGTCAATGCTGATAGCAGGACTAAGACCCTCGATATAATCAACCTCCGGCTTTTCCATCTGTCCTAAAAACATTCTTGCGTATGAGGAAAGCGACTCCACATATCTTCTCTGTCCCTCTGCATAGATAGTATCAAACGCAAGCGATGTTTTTCCCGAGCCTGAAACACCGGTAAAAACTATCATCTTATCCCTCGGAATTGTGAGGTCTACATTTTTCAGATTATTTTCACGGGCGCCCTGTATAACAATTTCATTCTTTGCCATTTTTACAGTCCCTCCTTTTTCAGCCTCTTTATACGGTCACGTATTTTTGCCGCATCTTCAAAGCGCAGTTCATCGGCAGCTTTTCTCATCTCATCCTCAAGCTGCACTATTACCCTTTCAACATTGGTATGCGCCGATAGCTCTTCCTCTGCCTGCGTTGCTGCAATTACATCACTGATATTCTTTTTAATGGTACGGGGAACAATATTATGCTCCTCATTATATTTTTGCTGAATTTCACGTCTGCGGTTTGTTTCAGTTATTGCACGCTCCATAGAGTCTGTTATTCTGTCAGCGTACATTATAACCTTACCCTCTGCATTTCTCGCAGTTCTGCCTATTGTCTGTATGAGCGAGGTTTCACTTCTTAAAAAGCCCTCTTTATCGGCATCAAGAATTGCTACGAGCGACACCTCGGGAATGTCAAGTCCCTCTCTTAAAAGGTTTATTCCCACAAGAACATCAAACACGCCGAGGCGTAAATCACGCACTATCTCCATACGTTCAAGTGTATCTATATCTGAATGCATATATTTTACCTTTACGCCCATTGTGCGCAGATAATCTGTCAAATCCTCTGCCATTTTTTTCGTAAGCGTTGTTACGAGAACACGTTCCTTCTTTTCAGTGCGTGCATAAATTTCCGTCAGCAAATCATCAATCTGTCCCTCAATCGGGCGGACGGTAACCTCAGGGTCAAGAAGACCCGTCGGGCGTATTACCTGCTGCGCAACACTTTGGGAATGGTCATATTCATACTGCGCAGGTGTTGCGCTGACAAAAACGACCTGATTTATCCTCTTTTCAAACTCCTCAAAATTAAGAGGTCTGTTATCAAATGCCGACGGCAGACGAAAACCGTAGCGAACAAGGCTTTCCTTGCGGCTTCTGTCACCGGCAAACATTGCACGCACCTGCGGAATTGTAACGTGGCTCTCGTCAATTACGAGCAGGAAATCCTCCGGAAAATAGTCCATCAACGTATACGGGGCACTTCCCGGAGCCCTTCCGCTGATATGGCGCGAATAGTTTTCTATACCGCTGCAAAAGCCTATTTCACGCATCATTTCTATATCATAGTTTGTCCGCTCCTCAAGGCGCTG
>JAFSBF010000008.1 GCA_017441965.1 Clostridia bacterium
GCAGTCTTGAAAGTATCGCACCGCCCATTTCACGGCTGATTTCAGGAGATTTGAACGGGAATTTTTTATCACTGCGCTTTGCCTCTACCTTAAAGGTGTTGCATCCGTAGAGTGCCTCGCACACATAGTCTGCACCCTCGGAGAGAATTACATCCATATCCTTTGGAAAAACGCCTGCTTTCGCTATAAATACTATGCCGAAAACCTTACGAAGTTTTTCCATAACAACATCAGTATCTGCGTGGGGAGCGGGGTCAATATAGATAACAGCCTGCGCCTTTCTTACAGAAAGGATATTTTCCTTTCCCACAACCTTTTTAATGTTGCGTATGAGCATATCCTCAAACTTACTTCTGTTAAGCCCCTTGAGGATAATTTCACCGTATTTTACAAGAATGACTTCCTTCATCGTCTTAGTCCTTTCTCAATTTCCGTTATTTTTTCTACTGCCGTTTTTGCTTCTTCAAGTGTATTATATCTCGAAAAGCTGAAACGTATTGCGCTGTCGGGCTTTGCTGCCTTCATTTCCTTTAAAACGTGGCTTCCGTGTGCCCCTTTTGCGCAGGCAGAGCCACTCGAAACATATATTCCCTCGCCTGAAAGTGCATTGAGCATAATTTCGGAGCGTATATCGCCAAATGAAATATTTAGTATATACGGACTTTCGTTTTCACCGCCGTTATGCACTGTGCCATCTATTTTTAAAAGGTTTGAAAGCAGATAATCCTTAATTTCCTGAACCCTTTGGTTATCTGCATAATTTATAAGCGAGCATGCCTTTGCAAAGCCTGATATCGCACCGACATTTTCCGTTCCGCTGCGGATGTTTTTTTCCTGACCACCGCCAAACACTGTCGGCTTTATGGTAACGCCCTTGCGAATATAGAGTGCGCCGATGCCCTTCGGTCCGTGAATTTTGTGACTGCTTATCGAGGCGAGGTCAATCCCCCACGATGCAGGCTTAAATGGAATATGTCCGAAGGACTGCACCGCATCAACGTGGAAAAGCGCCCTTGGTGAAATTCTTTTAAGTATATTTCCAAGCTTGTCAACGGGCATTATGCTTCCCGTTTCGTTATTTACGTGCATAACGCTCAGAAGGCAGGTGTCGGGGGTAATTTCGTCGGCAATGTCGGTGAATTTGATACTGCCGTCAGCATGGGGTGCTATACGCACAACCTCAAAACCACATTTTTCAAGATAATCCATCGTATTAAGCACGGCAGGATGTTCAATTGCCGTTGTGACAATCTTTTTACCCTTTTTAATATTTGCACCGCCCAATATGGCAATGTTATCGCTTTCTGTACCGCCCGAGGTAAAATACACCTCATCAGGGGTAACTCCAAGTGCTTTTGCAACATCTCTGCGTGAGGAGGTGACAATTTTCTCCGCCTCAAGTCCGAGTGCGTGCCTGCTTGACGGATTGCCAAAGCTTGTTTTCATATAATCGGTTACTGTCTCTATAACCTCCTGCGCCATAGGCGTAGTTGCACAGTTGTCAAAATAAATCATAGTTTACTCGTACCTCGTAAAAATTGAAAGGTGAAAATTGAAAGTTGAAAATTATTGTCCAAACTCGGCTTGCCGAGTTTGTTCCTGAATTTTTAATTTTCCATTTTCAGACGACATCATTCATCAAATAATGTCGTCTGGTTATCATCTTTAAGATAATATCCCGAAGAGGGAATTGTGCGTGCCTCATATCCTGCAGTGGATTTCAGCGAAACCTCGGGCAGCTCAATTCTTGTCAGCAGTGACTTGCGGCGCATTGTCATTACCTGCACGCCCTGCGAAGAACGGCTTGTCTTTGTCAAAATATCCTTCGTATTAAATACTACGCATTTATCAATATTACTGAAAAGTGCCACCTGACATTCTTCCTTACAGTAAAGCATACCTATGATAACACCTTTACC
>JAFSBF010000063.1 GCA_017441965.1 Clostridia bacterium
CGCTCGATAGTGCATATAATGTTTGTATAATCGGTAAAAAATGTTTTTTAAATAAAAAGGTATGTGACCCGACTTTATATGATATACTTATCAGCGAGGGTTATGAGATTATCTTTGTTAATCAGGGATACACAAAATTCTCTATCTGCCCCATTGATGAAAACACCTTTATAACTGCTGATAAAGGCATCTATGATAAAGGCGTAGAAATGGGTTTTGAGGCACTTTTAATCTCAAATGAGGGTATTTTGCTGCCTGATTACAAAAACGGTTTCTGGGGCGGATGCTGCGGTCTTGGCGCACCTGACACACTGCTTGTGAACGGCGATGTCGAAACCATTAAATCAGGAAATTTAATTAAAGAATTTTTAAATAGAAAAGGAATTAAAATCAAAAATCTGAAAAAAGGAGAAGTTATTGATATAGGCTCTGTTTTACCTCTGATGACTACATAATAAATATGAGGTGATAGCTATTGGATTTTAATACTGCCGTAAAAATGCCCGTCGGCATCCGTATTGAGGATTTCGCAGGGCAAATCAGTAACGAAATTCTGACAAAGGTGGAAGCACCGCTTTTATATAAAATAACAGACCGTGAATTTCCTTTTATGCCGCAATCAGAAAAGCAGGAAATATATAATATAGCACTTAAAAATTCCCACCCGTGTGAGGATGACCTTATGGGGAAAATGCTTTACAACAGACGTAAAGCACTGATAGAGGAAAGTGCGCTTGATTATCTTAAAGAAAACAGCTATATTATTCTCAGCGGCTTTATAAATTTCAGGCTTGAAGAATATAAGAATGAGCTAAAAAAGCTCTGCCATAATGCTGCAGAGGAATTCAGTGCCCTTCGGGAGTATGATGAATTTTTAAATATGCTCAGGTTTTTTGTATCGGTTCAGTCTCCAAAGGAGAAAACCGTTCACGTTATAAAAAAGGGCGACTCTTTGCGTATTTTTAATAAATGGCACAAGGATATAACAGACTTTTATGCCGAGGAATTTGCCTTTACTACAGAGGAATTTACGGGTGACGATATTATGCTAAGCGCCCTTATCACAATAGCACCCAGAAAAATTATAGTTCACGATAAACGTGAAAATGATAAAATATATGATACACTTGCAGCAGTTTTTTCAGAAGTAGAGTTTTTAGGCTAACAAGGTCAGCTTTACAAAAAAGAGGGTGTAAAAAAACTTAGTTTTTTTACACCCTCTTTTTTACATCGGATGAACCATATTTTCCTTATCACCAAGTGTCATATCAAGCTTATACTTCTCTCCCTGACGGAATTCAAAGTATTTAGTAGCAACAGGTCCGAAGAGAGCGTAGCTGAGTACGTCTTCGTCCTGCTCGATATATTCACCGATTTCGCTTCTGAACTTATCAAGCTCGTTTGGAATATCATCTGCAGGTCTGCCTGTAATGCGAGGCTCATCGCCAAGGATTTTCTTTGCAAATTCGTCGCTGATTTCAACGGGAGTTCTGCCGTACTCGCCCTTTACAAGGCCACGGAATTCCTTGGTAACGTTCTTATATCTCTCACCAAGAACTACATTAAATACTGCCTGTGAGCCAACAATCTGGCTTGTAGGTGTAACAAGCGGAGGATATCCTGCATCTTCACGCACACGGGGAATTTCCTTAAGAACCTCCTGGAACTTATCCTCTGCGCCAAGCTGCTTAAGCTGTGAAAGAAGATTTGAAAGCATTCCGCCCGGCACCTGATATTTAAGTGTGTTTACGTCAACTGCAAGAGCCTTGGGATTAAGTGTACCGCTTTCAAGATATCTTTCGCGGATAGGTCTGAAGTAATCTGCAATCTCACTGAGAAGATTAAGGTCAAGACCTGTATCGTACTGTGTACCCTCAAGTGTCGCAACGAGCGGCTCTGTTGCAGGCTGGCTTGTACCCATTGCAAAGGGAGACATTGCGCAGTCAACAATATCAACACCTGCTTCAATAGCCTTAAGATAAGTCATTGAAGCAATACCGCTTGTATAATGTGTATGAAGCTCAATCGGGATTGAAACTGCCTCCTTCATACCCTTTACAAGGTCATATGCATTGTAAGGAGTAAGAAGACCTGCCATATCCTTGATACAGATTGAGCTTGCGCCCATTCCCTCAAGCTCTTTTGCCATATTGATAAAGGTTTCATTTGTATGCACGGGGCTGATTGTATAGGAAATAGC
>JAFSBF010000064.1 GCA_017441965.1 Clostridia bacterium
CAAATAATAAAGAAGAATTGCTTAAGGCTGACAAGATAATTTTGCCTGGGGTTGGTGCATTTGGTGATGCATCAATTAAACTCCGCGAAAGCGGACTTGTTGATTTTATAAAGGAACTTGCCAGGGATGGCAAGCCTATAATGGGTATCTGCTTAGGTATGCAGTTGCTTTTTGAAAAGGGTTTTGAACACGGTGAATATGAGGGACTTGGTCTTTTAAAGGGTGAAATCAGTCCCATAGCTGATGTTATAGGGGAGGGGCTGAGTATTCCGCATATTGGCTGGAATCCTCTTATTATAAAAAAGGAAACACCGCTTCTTAAATATGTAAAGAAGGGTGAATGTGTGTATTTTGTTCATTCGTATTATGCAAAGGGCTGTGATGAAAGTCTTATCGCAACGGCAGAGTACGGCTGTGAATTAACTGCCGCAGTTTGTAAAGATAATGTATGCGGCTGTCAGTTCCATCCTGAAAAAAGCGGAAAAACAGGACTTAATATCCTTAAAGCATTTTCAGAAATGCTTTGAATTTAAATGCGAAATGTGAAATGCGAAGTTCAAAGTTCGAATTTCGAATTTAAGTATATGCTTTTTTGAGAAAAGAGCCAAATGTGGATTTATTAATTGAAAGGATAAAATGAAATGCTAATATTTCCTGCAATAGATTTATATGATAAAAAAGCTGTTCGCCTTTATAAGGGCGATTACAATCAAATGACAGTATACAGTGAAAATCCGCTTGATGTAGCCAAAGAATTTAAGGCATCAGGTGCACAGTATATACATATGGTTGACCTTGAGGGTGCAAAGGAAGGTACTACTCCAAATTTTGATGTTGTGGAAAGCGTATGCAGACACAGCGGTCTTAAAGTAGAAATCGGCGGTGGCATCAGAAGTGAGGAAACGGTGAAACGCTATATTGATGCAGGTGTTATGCGTGTGATATTAGGAACGGCGGCACTTGATGACCCTGAATTTCTTGCTCTGATGTGTGAAAAGTACGGTGATAAAATTGCCGTAGGTGCTGATTTGAAGGATGGACAGGTAGCCGTTCACGGTTGGCTCCGGACAAGCAATGTTTCAGGAATGGATTTTTGTCAGAAGATGCAGGATATGGGTGTTAAAACTATTATCTGCACTGACATTTCCCGTGACGGGGCAATGCACGGAACAAACAGAGAGCTTTATAAGACTCTTTCTGAGCGTTTTACAATGGATATTGTCGCATCGGGCGGTGTCAGTACGATTGATGATGTTGCGGCACTTCGCAAAATGGACCTCTACGGTGCAATAGTTGGGAAAGCGATTTACACCGGTGATATAGACCTTAAAGAAGCAATTGAGGTGGCACGATGATTACGAAAAGAATAATACCCTGCCTTGACGTAAAAAACGGAAGAGTGGTGAAGGGCGTCAATTTTGAGGGGCTTTCCGACGTATCCTCGCCTGTGGAGCTTGCACGTATGTACTGGGAAAATGGTGCGGACGAGCTTGTTTTCTACGATATAACGGCATCCTTTGAGGGGAGAAAGCTTTTCACAGATGTTTTGAGAGAGGTTGCCTCGACAATCTTTATCCCTCTTACCGTAGGCGGAGGAATAAATACTGTAGAGGATTTTGACAGAGTTTTAAAATGCGGTGCTGACAAGGTCAGTGTAAATTCAGGCGCAATCCGAAATCCTGACCTTATAAATGAGGCGGCACAGATTTACGGAAATCAGTGCGTGGTTTTGTCTGTGGATATTAAGCGTGTTGACGGTAAATTCCACGTTTTTGCCAAAGGCGGAAGAGAGGACACAGGGATTGAGGCAATTGAATGGATAAAAAGCGGTGTAGAGCGTGGCGCAGGTGAAATTGTGGTAAATTCCATTGACACTGACGGAGTAAAGCAGGGCTTTGACATTGAAATGTTAAAGGCAGTGCAAGCGCAGGTAAATGTACCCGTTATAGCATCCGGTGGTGCAGGAAAAATAGAGGATTTTGTAACACTGTTTAATGAAATTCCAAAGATGTCGGCAGGACTTGCTGCATCAATTTTCCATTTTGGAGAAGTTGCAATCAGTGATTTAAAGGAAACACTTGATGATAATAATATTTTGGTAAGAAGAATATAAATTGAAAATTGAAAGTTAAGGAAGATTTTCGTCTGTGACGAAAATCTACGATAATTTTCCATTTTCCATTATCAATTGTTTTGAAAGGATGAATAAAATGCTTGATATATCAAAACTTAAATTCGACGACAAGGGACTTATCCCTGCAATAGTAATAGATGCACAGACAAACAAGGTTTTAACCCTTGCATATATGAACGAGGAAAGCCTTAAAATATCGCTTGAGAAAAAGCTCACCTGCTTCTGGAGCCGCAGCCGTCAGGAGTTATGGCTCAAGGGAGAAACAAGCGGTAACTATCAGCATATAGTAAAAATTGTTGCTGATTGTGACAGTGATGCTTTGTGCGTATACGTAAAGAAAGACGGCCCTGCCTGCCATACGGGAAGTGACAGCTGCTTTAACGATGCCATATTTGAAAGCGAGGAGGAGGGCGTATTTTCACCCGAGGCGCTTTTTGAAATGATAAAGGGCAGAAAGACAGAAAAGAAGGAAGGCAGCTATACAACCTATCTTTTTGAAAAGGGAATTGACAAAATTCTCAAAAAAGTGGGTGAGGAGTGCACCGAAGTAATTATCGCATCAAAGGATAATGACAAAAAGGAAACAATATATGAGATTGCCGACCTTTACTATCACGTTATGGTTATGATGGTTGAGATGGGAATCGATGTTGATGATGTCCTTCGTGAGCTTGCATCACGCCACGTAATCGATAAAAAGGTAAAGCAGGAGAAGATGACGAAATGATTAAGGGTAACCTTCATACGCATACCTATTACTGTGACGGCAAAAACGCACCCGAGGAAATTGTAAAGGCAGCTATCGGGAAAGGGTTTTCATATATAGGCTTTTCGGG
>JAFSBF010000009.1 GCA_017441965.1 Clostridia bacterium
CGTATCTTTCAGAAAGGCATATTTCTACAAAGAAAGAATGAAAATTTGTGTATTCGTACAAAGTATTAAAATTAGAAATAATATCCTATTGACTTATTGGCTAAAACAGAGTAAAATAAAATTGCAGATAATGTCAGCATTTTTATGGGTGACTAAAAGTTTTACTGCAAAGGAGAGAAAAAGTATGAGAAAATTAAGAGCAATTATCACTTTGATTGTTACTGTAGCAATGCTTGTTACATCCTTAGGTGTTCCTGCATTTGCTGCAAGCTTCAGTGATATTACAGATCAGCGTGTGTCTGAGGCTGTGGACAAGCTTGTAGGATTTAATATCATTACAGGCTATGAGGATGGTACATTTAAGCCTGATAACCAGATTACAAGGGCGGAGTTTGCCGCAATTGTTACACGTATGAAGGGTGTTGCAGATAACCTTAGCACAGATGCGGTAACAGGGTTTTCTGACCTTGATAATGACACCTCACGTGCATGGGCACGTCCCTATGTAAAGGCGGCAGTTGACCTTAAGATTATTAACGGCTTTGAAGACGGCACTTTCAGAGCAGGGGAGCCTGTTACATATGAGCAGGCTGTAAAAATGCTCGTTTGTGCGGTAGGCTATGAGGTTGTTGCAAGAAGTGAGTATAATAAGATTATTGCTACAAACCCCAATGCTACATGGTCTGCAGGTTATATTGCTGCTGCAAATAAGCACGGCATTACAAAGGGTGTAATCACTGCGAAGATTACAGAGCCTGCAGCACGTGGTGTTGTAGCAGTGCTTACAAGCAACGGCCTTGATGTTCCTGAAATCAAGGAGAACGAGGACGGAACCTTTGAAAAGGTTGATGAAGAGGAAGAGCAAAATCAGAACGTTGAAGAGATAAAGGGTGTTGTATCAGGAACATATTACACAGGTCTTGATGCAGCAAGCGTTGATATCGCTCAGAACGAGATTATGATTGGCACAGGCGAGGACAAGCAGACTTACGAGCTTTCCGATGCAGTGAAAAAATCAATTAATTTTGAAGACCTTATCGGTAAGAACGTAGTTGCATACTACGATAAGCTTGACCGTCAGATAACATCTATTCAGGCTCGTAACAACACAAGCACAATTATCAAGGAGCAGGATGTTATCAGCATCAGCGGCGATACAGTAAAGTATTATAACGAAAACGGACGTAGTGATTCTGTTTCTCTGTCAGGATATACAAAGATATATAACGGAAAGTATTATCCTGCGGCAGACCTTGCAACAAACTTCAGAAACGGACAGATTGAGCTTATTGAGGGCGGCGGACAGAAGGTTGCCAAGATTACAAGCTATCAGGTGTTTGTTGTAAACAGTAAGAGCTTTACCTCAACAGAGGAAAGAATTTATTTCAAAGACGGTAAAACTTACAACGGAAACGGATATTATGATTTCCCTGCGGCAACATCTTCAAAGCCTGAGATTTATCAGAATGGTACAAAGAAGGAGTTTTCAGGAAGTCTGTTTTCAGAATGGACTGTAGTTAATCTTCTTGAATCACCCAATGTTGGCGGTAACAAGATTAACAAAATGTATATTACCAGTGGTAAGAAGTCAGGTAAAATTACAGAAGGACTTGACGATGAAAGAATGGTTATGATGGATGGTAAGGAAGTTTACCTGACACGTGACTATGCAGAAAATCCGAATAAGGTTACTTTTGAGCGTGAATCGACATATTCCTATGTTCTTGACTACACAGGTCAGATTGCAGCCGTTGATAAGAAGGCTGCAGCAAGCAATACTAAATATGACTATGGTTATATCATCGGTGCAGATGATGAGCAGGTACGTCTTATTCTTAAGGACGGAACTGACTCAACCGTTGCAATGAAGAAGAATGTCAAGATTGACGGAGTTAATGTTGATAGAGATGATGTAAAGGCAAAACTTGAAGCAACCGCATTGTTGGCTAACAGCACAGGATGCTATCAGCCTGTAAAGTACAATATTACAAGCAGTGAGCTTACAGCTCTTGATACTGTTGCGGATTCAACGGGTATCAAGGCAACTGCGGTAGGTACTAACAGTGATGATACACTTATATATAATGCAGAAAATGCTTCTGTGAAAGCAACAACGAGCAATGTAACAATCGGCGGGACATTATACAGCTTTTCAACTTCTACCGTTGTTGTGTATGTGCCTTCTGATAAATCTGCAGTAGGAGATTATTCTGTTATGAATCCCTCTACGGCATTTGCTGTAGGAACAAACAGAAAAATAGAAGTCTTGGGCGCAGATCCATCTGAACGTACAAAGACTGCTACAATGGTTCTTATGTATGGTGATGATCCGGCATACACATTTACAGGAAAGACGCCTTATATGATTGTAACAAAGGTGCGCAATGGCGGTGAGATTATAGAAGGATATTCTGATGGTGCAACATCTGTAACTACGCTTAATGTTTCGGAAAACAAGTTCAAAGTTACAGGAACAAATTGTGTAAGCAAAGAAAGTGTAGAAAAAGGAGACATTATTCGCTACATTAAAAATGCTAATGATGTTATAGCTATAGAGATGGTATATGATGCATCTGCAGGTGCAAAGCTTTATGCTGCAGGTGAAAACGGCGATTATATGTATTTTAAAGCACATACTTCGAATGTGGGTGAGGTATATATAAAATATGCCGAGGCTTTTGATGTTCTTGATGGTGAGAACAAAATAACGGTTACTACAAATATGGGAAGCACATATACCGATGCAGAAAAGCAGGCAGAAGGTAAGCTTTTAACATACGCAACTAATTCTTCTACAGTTGTTTATAGAGTTGATGGAAGTGAAATTGTTGCAGAAAATCTTCTTGATAATATAAATACCTCTGTTGAAAATCCCAGTGAAGTAATTATGATTACGAGAAGCAGTAATTCAACACCAACTGTAAAAGCAATCTATATTGTAAAATAATAACCAACATTTTTTCAAGGTAAAGAGTAAAAGCTCTTTACCTTGATTTTTTTTTGTGGTAAAATAGTTATATCAGATTTAAAAAGGTGATGCAGATGCAAAGACGTATTTCAAAACAAATAAATGTCGGTGGTGTACTTATCGGTGGCGGTGCGCCTGTAAGCGTGCAGTCAATGTGTAATACAGATACACGTGATATTGCGGCAACTGTTGAGCAGATAAATGCCCTTAAAGAGGCAGGATGTGAGATAGTACGCCTTGCTATCCCTGATAAAAGGGCGGCGGAGTGCTTTAGTGAAATACGAAAGAGCGTTGACATCCCCCTTGTAGCGGATATTCATTTTGATTATCGCCTTGCGATAGAGTGTGCAAAGGGCGGTGCCGACAAAATACGTATTAACCCGGGTAATATCGGTGCGCCTGAGCGTGTAAAGGCAGTTGCAGAGGAATGTGGGGCAAGGAATATCCCAATACGTATTGGCGTAAATGGCGGCTCCCTTGAAAAAGAAATTCTGGAAAAATACAAATCACCTACAGCGGATGCACTTTGTGAAAGTGCGCTTTCCCACATAAAGCTTTTAGAGGATTGTAAATTTTATGATATTGCACTTTCACTTAAATCAAGCAACATCGCCGTTATGTATGAGGCATATAAGAAAATTGCAAAAATGATAGACTACCCCCTGCACATAGGTGTAACTGAGGCAGGAACGGAGTATGGCGGAGTGGTTAAAAACAGTATAGGCATAGGCGCACTCCTTCTTGAAGGGATAGGGGACACACTTCGTGTTTCGCTCACCACTTCCCCCGTGCGTGAGGTTACGGCAGGAATAGAAATATTAAAGTCGCTTGGTCTGAGGGGCGGAATAAACCTTGTAAGCTGCCCTACCTGCGGCAGATGCAGGGTTGATATGATAAGTGTTGCAGATG
The DNA here is from genome assembly GCA_017441965.1 of Clostridia bacterium. GTDB lineage: Bacteria > Bacillota > Clostridia > UMGS1883 > UMGS1883 > UMGS1883. The sequence continues at coordinate 3,878 of JAFSBF010000009.1, forward strand.
AAGTGAACAGACGTATTGCAAAGATTGATAAGGATATTACCGTTGCAGTAATGGGGTGCGCAGTAAACGGCCCCGGAGAGGCGAGAGAGGCTGATATAGGAATAGCCTGTGGAATAGGTGACGCACTACTCTTTAAAAAAGGGGAGATTATGCGGAAAATCCCCATCGAAAATGCCGCAGATGAGCTTATAAAAGAAATTGAGGATTTATAATGGAAAAGAGCTATACATTAAAAACTGCATTTCCGAATGCAAAATGCAGTGAGGCTTTAGAAAATGCCATAGTATCGAAAATAAATGCCGATGTAAAAAAGAGAATAATCTCGGCAGAGGTTATTTTTGACACTATTGTAAAAAGAGCCTATATAGAAAAATTCCGTAAGGAAGTAATAAAGAATTATTCTCTTAATGACCTGGAACTTGAGGTGGTTTTTAATACACAAAACATTTCCCTTTCTGATGCGACAGGATATTGCATCGAGCTTCTTACAGAGGAAAATTCACTGTGGGGTGCAGTGCTTGATTCGTGTATTGCAGAGGATGAGGGCGAGTGTATTAAAATTATGCTCCGCCACGGAAACCGCGAGCTTCTCGAAAACGATAATATAGAAAAAAAGCTTTCTGCGCTGCTTTTAAAGCATTTTGGTATTGAAAAGGAAATTACCTTTGGTACAGACGAAATGACGGTTGAAACAAAGCTTACGCCTATTGTGATGCATAAAACGGATAATACTCCAAAGAAGATTGTTTCTGTTGCCGCAGAGGGTGCATTAATAGGTAAACCGTTTACAGTAAATGACCTTACAAATATTAATGAAATCGATAATTATTCGGGAAATTGTATGATTTGCGGTGACATATTCGGTCTTGACTGCAGGGAAATAGCAAAAATTAAAAAGAGTATTGTATCATTTTACATAACGGATTATACAGGCTCTCTTACGTGCAAATGCTTTGTTCCCATAGCCGCGACAGAGGAGGTTATGGGTGCCCTTAAAAAAGCAAACACTGTAGCCGTAAGGGGAAAGGCGGAGATGGACAGCTTCTCCCACGAGCTTACCGTTATGGCAAGAGATATTATTCCCTATAGTCTTCCAACTGAAAAGGATGATGCCGAGGAAAAGAGAGTAGAGCTTCACGCACATACAAAATCGTCTGCGATGGATGCCGTTGTAAGTGCAAAGGAGCTTGTAAAGCAGGCTATGAAATTCGGGCATAAGGCTATTGCCATAACAGACCACGGTTGCGTGCAGGCATTTCCCGAGGCGTTCCATACGGCTGATGAAACAATAAAAATTCTCTATGGCTGCGAGGGATATTTAATTGAGGCAGGCGCACCGCTTGTCCGTGAGACGAAAAGATACCATATAATCATTTTTGCACAAAACCTTGTCGGTCTTAAAAATCTGTATAAGCTTGTAAGTGCATCAAATCTTGAGCATTTTCACAGACGTCCCCTTATCCCGAGGGATGTACTTGACGCACACAGAGAGGGTCTTATTTTAGGCTCTGCGTGTGAGGCGGGCGAGCTTTTTCGTGCCGTTTTAAACGGAGAAAATGATGAGGAGCTTGAGCGTATTGCATCCTACTACGATTATCTTGAGGTACAGCCGATAGGAAATAACGAATACCTTGTCCGTAACGGCACCGTCCCTGACAGAGAGGCACTATGTGAGCTTAACCGCAAGATAATTAATCTTGGAGAAAAAATGGGTAAGCTTGTTGTGGCAACGGGTGACGTGCATTTCCTTCGTAAGCGTGACGAGGTATTCCGCCGTATACTTCAGGCAGGGCAGGGATATGATGATGCCGATATGCAGGCACCGCTTTATTTCAGGACAACGGCGCAGATGCTTGATGAGTTCAGCTACCTTGACCGTGATAAGGCATATGAGCTTGTTGTAACGAATACAAATAAAATTGCAGATATGATTGAAAATATCCGCCCCGTTCCAAAGGGTAATTTTCCTCCTAAGATTGAGGGAAGTGCAGAGGATATAGAACGCATTGCACGTGAAACTGCGGAAGGATTGTACGGCAGTCCGCTGCACCCTGTCATTGAGGAGAGATTGCAGAAGGAGCTTAAGAGTGTTATAGGTAACGGTTATGCCGACCTTTATAATATTGCAAGGCTTCTTGTTAAACACTCCCGTGAAGAGGGGTATGTTGTTGGCTCCCGTGGCAGTGTAGGGTCATCCTTCCTTGCATATTGTGCGCAGATAACGGAGGTTAACAGCCTTCCTCCGCATTACCGTTGTCCCAATTGTAAAAATGTAGAATTTACAACAGAGGAATGTTATGACTCAGGTCACGATATGCCCGATAAGGATTGTCCGAAGTGCGGTACACAGTATGTAAAGGACGGACACAATATTCCGTTTGAAACGTTCCTTGGCTTTAAAGGCGATAAGCAGCCTGATATTGACCTTAACTTCTCGGGCGAAAATCAGGCAAGTGCACATAAATACACAGAAGAAATTTTCGGTGAAGGATATGTATTCCGTGCAGGAACGGTGAGTACCGTTGCCGAAAAAACGGCATACGGTTATGTGAGAAAGTATTTTGAAACTAAGGGAATAAATATCCATAATGCAGAGGTTGAAAGGCTGAAGCAGGGTATAATGAACGTAAAAACCACAACGGGTCAGCACCCCGGTGGTGTAATAGTTCTTCCCAAAGGGCACGATATTCACGAATTTACACCCATTCAGCACCCTGCAGAAAAGGCGGAGAGCGGTATTATAACAACGCATTTTGACTATCACAGTATTGACGAAAACCTGCTTAAGCTTGACATCCTCGGTCACGATGACCCGACAATGATAAGGATGCTCCAGGACCTTACTGGCGTAGACCCCACGCAGGTGCCGCTTGATGATAAAGAGGTAATGAGCCTCTTCCTTAATACCGAGGCGCTCGGTGTAACACCTGAGGATATTGGCAGTGAAACAGGAACCTTTGCCGTGCCGGAGTTTGGTACGAAGTTTGTACGGCAGATGCTTGTTGATACAAAGCCGACCTCTCTTGGTGAGCTTATCCGTATTTCAGGTCTTTCACACGGTACGGACGTGTGGACGAATAATGCACAAACACTTGTGCAAAATGGTACGTGCACACTGCGTAATGCAATCTGCTGCCGTGACGATATTATGATTTATCTTATTAACCGTGGACTACCGCCTGAACGTTCCTTTAAAATAATGGAGCAGGTTAGAAAGGGAAAAAAGCTAAAGCCCGAGGATGAGGTAGAAATGCGTGAGCATAATGTGCCGGAGTGGTATATTGAATCTTGTAACAAAATTCAGTATATGTTTCCGCGCGCACACGCCGCAGCGTATGTTACAATGTCGCTGAGGGTAGCATATTTCAAGGTGCATCACCCCGTGGCTTTTTATCAGTCGTATTATACTGTGCGTGCAGATACGTTTGACTATGAAACGATGGCAACGGGCAGGGAAAATCTGCTTTTAAAAATGCGTGATTTGCAGCAGATGGAAAACCCGTCTGCACGTGATAAGGCAACGCTGACCATTATGGAGGTTGTAAACGAGATGTATGCAAGAGGCATAGAATTTATGCCGATTGATATTTATATGTCGCACCCGACAAAGTATCTCAATATAAACGGCAAAATTCTGCCTGCGCTTAACAGCATTGCAGGAATGGGCGATAGGGCAGCACAGTCAATTGCAGATGCGAGGGAAAACGGCAGATTTTTCTCGATAGATGATTTCAAGCAGCGCACAAGTGTGAGTGAAACACATATAGAGCTATTAAAAAGCTTTGGCTGCTTTAAGGGTATACCGCAAAGCGCACAGGTAAGCCTGTTTGAAATAATGTAACAAAAAAGCACCCTCTTTCGTACAATGTATTGAAAGGGGGTGCCCGTGTTTGAAAAAAAAGAAGCTCTGTCGGCCGTGCGGAATTTGTACCCTTGCGTAC
>JAFSBF010000065.1 GCA_017441965.1 Clostridia bacterium
CATTTATAACGATGCTTATATTAAGAGTCGGAAAGCTGATGAATGTAGGTTATGAAAAGATTATATTGCTCTATAATCCCGCAATCTATAACACGAGTGACGTTATTTCCTCGTACGTTTACAGAATGGGTTTTGAAACACAAAACTGGGGTTATAGTGCGGCAGTAGGTCTTTTTAACTCGGTTATCAATTTGATACTTTTGTTTGTTACAAACAAACTCAGTGTTAAATTCGCAGAAACAAGCTTGTGGTAAAGGGGGGAGGATAAAGATGAAAATAAAACATAGTTTCGGAGAAAGATTATTTGATGTTATAAATAACATTATAATGCTTTTGGTTGCTTTTGTAATGATATATCCTCTCTATTACGTGGTTGTGGCATCATTTTCCAATGCATCGGAATTTGTGTCGCACAAGGGTATGCTGTGGGCGCCGCTTTCACCAAATATTCTGGCGTATCAGCTTGCCTTTAAAAACCCGATGCTTCTTCGCGGATATGCAAATACAATTTTTATCGTGGTTGTCGGCGTTCTGGTAAACCTTATCCTGACAGTAATTGGTGCATACTTCCTCAGCAGAAAGGAAGTAAAACTTCAAAAACCGATTATGATTTTAATTATAATCACGATGTTTTTCTCGGGCGGTATGATTCCATTTTACTTTTCCGTTCGTGATTTAGGTCTTGAAAATACGCACTGGGCACTTATTTTCCCTGCGGCAATAAATACTTTCAACCTTATTATTATGAAAACTGCTTTTCTTGGTGTTCCTGAATCGCTTACCGAATCTGCAAACCTTGACGGCGCAGGACATATAAGAATACTTTTAAATATAGTTCTTCCCGTTACAAAGTCATCACTTGCCGTAATAGGTCTTTATTATGCGGTAGAGCACTGGTCATCGTGGTTTAATGCTATGCTCTTCCTGAAAGACCGTGAAAAATATCCGCTGCAGCTTATACTGCGTGAGATACTTATTCAGAACAATATGACGGAAATGGCAGACGGCGGTGACGTTGCAGGAAGAGCGTTTATCAGTGAAACCATTAAATATGCAATTATAGTAATTTCAACGGCACCGATTTTGTGCGTATATCCTTTCCTGCAGAAATACTTTACCAAGGGCGTAATGATTGGTGCGGTAAAGGGATAACCGAAAATCGATGAAATTTGATACAGGAGGGAAAACCTTGAAAAATCAAATGCTGAAAATTCTTTTAATACTTGTGGTATCAGTTCTTCTTTGCAGCAGTGCTTTTGCCGAGGGTGGCATTGATATAAACTATGATGTTACAAGACGCACCCTAAGCTTTGACGGAAATAGTGATACGGGTTTTGTCAACATTTCAGTAATGCCGAGAGATTGTGTGGATAACGCAGATACTTGTATCACAAGCCATTCTCATTCAATACTTTTAACCGTTTCAGCAGATGGCGGCACACTTGACAGTGATATAGTTATCGGTGACAGCTTCCCTGCGGGATGTTATCTTGTACAGGCAGATTGCGGCGAAGAAAGCTACAAGAGATATTTTGCTGTTACGACAAGCGGCACAGGCGCAACTCTTTCGGAGATGGGACTTAATACAACCTATGGTACCGAAATAGAGGCTCAGCGCGCAAGCTATAATGTCGCAGACAGCAGTGATTTTGCAGATATGTCTGTGCTTAGTGAGGGTATTATCCTTATGAAAAAAGGAAGTGTAAAAGCGGAGGACTTCATATCTTATTACACCACCGCAACAGGCTCATACGATTTAGCGTATGAGTACAATCAGCTTGCAGATGATTTGAAAACAGAGGTTAAAAGACTTCTTCCCAGACAGACTTTTACACAATCACTTGATAATGTGTGGGAGGATGCATTGGTTTTGGCAAAGGTAAATGTTAATGGAGTAGCTTCAGAGGAAGAACTCATAGATTACCTTACTTCAAAGGGGGAGGACCTTACAAGCTATAACCTTCTCACTAATTATTACAATGAGCTTATGATGAGCAGCCTTACGGCAGAAGCAGTGTATGATGATACAGATACACTTGTTTCTAATTTCAGAAGCGGTGTCAGCTATCAGCTTACACAGATGAATAACCCTTCTGACGATACATATACTGACACAGACACCGGAAGTGGCGGAGGCGGTGGAGGTGGCGGTGGCTACTCCATCTCTGATAAACCCAAAGAGCCTCAGGACGAGAAAAATGAAATAAAGTTTAATGATATAGCATCTCACTGGGCAAAGAATGAACTTATTAAAATGACAGATTCAGGTGTAATTAACGGCTATGCAGACGGAAGCTTTAAGCCTGATAAGAGCATTACACGTGCAGAATTTGTAAAGCTTCTTACAGGTATGCTCGCTCTTCCAAACGGAAGCGGAAATACATTTTCAGATGTTACAGCGGATAAATGGTTTGCACCGTTTGTATATGCGGCAAGTGAGTACGGAATTATTAACGGTGTTACAGAAAACACCTTTGCACCTGATACAACTATTACAAGAGAGGATGCGGCACTTATTCTTTACAGAGCGCTCTCTAAAAAGGGTGTAAGCTTTAACGAAAGTCTTGGTTTTTCAGATAACACACAAATCTCCGACTATGCAAAAACTGCAGTGGGAAGTCTTACGGCAGGGGAGATAATAAAAGGAGATAACGGTCTTTTCAGACCGAAGGACAGTCTGAGCCGTGCAGAAACTGTTA
>JAFSBF010000066.1 GCA_017441965.1 Clostridia bacterium
ATCATCAGGCCAAATGATGATAAAATACCTGCAACTATTCCCGTAGTCTGACCGTATTCACGTGTTACTATACCGACTACCGTGCTGCAACCTGATTTTCGAAGAGGAACGGCAAGAAAAACGGCAAGGAGAACACAGCCCATAGCAGAGCCAAGCGTAAACCAAAGCGCAGAAAAGCCTGACGTAAATGCAAGCTGAGCTGTACCTACTGTAGATGAACCGCCGACAAGTGTGCCGATAATACTGCCTGCAACCAAAAGAGTGCCCGTGTTTTTTCCGCCCTTGTCAAATTCAGAGGAGTTTTTCACGTTTTTTCCCATAAAGAAGCCTGACAGCAAAAACGCTAAGAGCAGCATTGCGGCAAAAACACTTGCAAATATATTTAAATTATTCATTTCTTTCACCTTAATAATATCAAAAAAACTAACAAATGTCAAAAAACCAAAACCGATACAAAATGTACCGGTTTTGGTATCGAGTTATTTAGTCCTCTACGTTTACCTCTATATCATATAAAGGAGCATACTGCTGACATCCGAAAACGTCGCCCTCACCAAAAGAGCCGCTCGGACGCAGACGCTGAATTGAAAATTTGATAGCAAAAGCAGGGTCAAACTCAACGAAGTCAACAATTCTTTCCTTGTCTATGCCGTAAAGAGCTGAAATTGTCTCCTTTGTAAGAGCACCGCTCTTTTTAACCATTTCATAGGTTTCCTTTTCACGGAAGATAATGTCAAATGTAAGTCTGTCAGTACCTGCGTTCTTACTTCTGATTGTTTTAGCCAAATCAACTAATTTATATGTTTTCATAATTTTTTTACCTTCCTTTCTGAATTATTCAATATCAATCATAGTGATGGGGAAGAGCTCTGTGGGATCGTCTACTGCAACTGTGTGGTTCATTGTCCACTCAAATGCAGGAGAAATCTCAATAACTTCGTCAACAACGAATGCTGCTGTACCTGCAGTTCCCTTTACCTCAGGAAGTCTTGCGTAGAAAATCTGTCTTGTACCGATAAGAGTGATTTCTTCTGCCATCTTCTTTGTAGGAGCAACACCCTCAACAACAACCAAAAGCTCGTGAGACTTTGTTTCCTTAATAGGCTCAAGGTCACCCATTACGCCGTTCTTACCGAAAATACGGTAGCTGAGCTGATAATCCTGACCGTCAAATCTTTCCTTAACCTGAGCCTTTGCCCATTCGATAACCTTGTCAATATTCTTGATTGTATAGGGGTCACGGATACCTGCCATACCAAGGTATCTTTCACCAACCTTACCTGAACCCTCAAGCTTAACCTTAACTTTTCCTTCGATAGGAATGAATTTAGGATTGGTTATACGGCAGGTCTTTTCATCAAACTGCTCGTATACGCAGTTTTGCATATCAAGAGTACCGCCTGCAAAATGCTCGAAGTAGGGGTTTGTTCTTTCGTACATAGCGTGACCTGCAACAGATGCGATAGTACAACGCTGATTGGGATGCATTGCAGTAACCTTAACATCGTCCTTTGTGATAGTACCGATAACAGTTTCCTTTGCACCGTAAGGCTCGCAACAGAAGGATGCACATTCGAGTACCTTACCGCAGTAGTAAGCGATGTTTTCGGGGAAACCTTCATAAAGAGCGGGTGCTGCAAATACAGCAGCGTCACTGCTGCGTCCGCCGATGATTACATCTGCGCCCATCTCGAGAGCCTTGATATAGGGATGAACACCTGCAACGGCAACAATTCTGTCTGTCTTGTCAAGCTCCTCAATTGTAAGGTTAGCTCTTGAATCAAGACCTTCGATATCTTCGCCTGCAAGCATTTTCTTTCTTATGTATTCCTTGTCAACTTCTGAATAGAAGTATGCAAGCTTAAATTTGGGAAGATTATGCTTTTTAGCCAAATCACGGATAAACTGAACATACATATCAACACGGCTGTTTGAACCTGTATCGCCTGCTGAACCGATAATCATAGGTACGCCCTGCTCACGTGATGCAAGAAGCATAAGCTCAAGGTCGTGTATCTGCCAGTTAGGATGGCTTACGCACTTGTCCATACCGAGGGGAGCGGGACCGATGTCGTCACTGCCCGAGTCACAGCAATAATAGTTCGGCTTTGTTTTTGCACCAATCCAGAAGCTTTCTTCTTTTGTAGGAGCAAAGCCTAAATGTCCATTTGAACAATGGAGTGTTAACGAAGATTTACTCATAAAAAGTACCTCCCAAAAAATAATTGATATAACTTGTTATTACAAGTTGCAATGTGATTATACAATAGCCATAGCGCAATGTCAATACTTTTTTGAAATTATTTGAGCGTTCTCGTCATTTTAAAGGAATAAATATCCGAGCGGTAGCGACCTATTTTGTATTCTACGGGGGTATTACTTTCATCGTAGAACACCGACTGAAGAACGACAAGTGCCGTTCCGCAGGGAAGACCAAAGAGGGAAGAGAGCTTGGAATCAAGATTTTCAGCACTTATCGACTGTTCTACGTGACTTAGTTTAATATCGGTTTTTTTATAAAGGTCAAGTGTTGTGAAAGGAACATTAAGCCCGCTCATCTCTCTTGCAAGTGTTTCCATACGCTCGCCAAGTGCGGGAGAAAAGAAAGACTGATAAAGGGCAACGGGGGAATTTTCCACACAGCCCAAGAGATTAAGATTAAAAAGGTTATCATCTTCTGAAAGTCTCAGTGCCTTCTGTGCTTTTTCATTCTTTATATTCATATGATAGGATTTGATTTTTGTGCTACCCTCAAGTCCTTTTAATGAAAGCATTTTGCTAAAGCTTACAATTTCAGGAAGACTTTGAGAAAGGAGTGGCATTTTTACAAATGTGCCTTTGCCGTGCACCGTATAGATTAAATCCTTTGACTCAAGCAGACGAAAGGCCTGACGTACAGTGATACGGCTGACGTCATATTTCTTGCAAAGCTCGTTTTCAGAATAAAGTCTCTCGTCAGCCTTTATAATGCCTTTATTTATCTGCTGCTCCAACTCTTCTGCAAGCTGAATATATTTAGGTGTGGCAGAGCCGTGATTAATCATAACAGTTCCTCCAAATGTGAAAATAACAATAAAATGATACCATAATTTTTATTTTTCGTCAAGGAGGTAGATTGTTTGCTATAAAAAACTGTCCCTACAGTAAAAAAAAAGGCCACTTGTCAAAATAAAAAAACGCAATTATACTGAGCATACAGAGGAAAGCCAAAAGGAGGTCACAAATTTATGTTAAGTATTGTTGCACCTGCTGTTGAAAAGCATCGAAAAATGATTTTGGAC
>JAFSBF010000067.1 GCA_017441965.1 Clostridia bacterium
ATCAGAAACCGTGACTTTCTGTAGGGACACAGCGTGCTGTGTCCGCAATTTACGTAATATAGTTGCATTTGTGTAGGGGCGGATATTATCCGCCCGATTATGTAGACGGCTGATAAAATTTGTAGGACAGGTTGTGCTGTGACCGTTATGCAAAATCCCCTTTTCTACAGACTGAATAGAGAGGATGTAAATTTTCTCTTTTTTATTTTTCAGAAAAAATTGACCGATTTGCAATTTGAAGCGTGTTATAAGTGAAAGGGGTTGATACAGATGAATGATACTTCAGCGCGGCCGACTGACAGTATTGAAAGAGTTGTAAAAACTTACGGAAATATGCTGTTTCGCCTGTGCCTTTCAAAAACAGGGAATGAAAGCGATGCAGAGGACGCAGTACAGGAAACTATGATGAAATATCTGTATAAATCGCCGAAGTTTACCGATGAAAAACACGAAAAGGCATGGCTGATAAGGGTTGCAACAAATAAATGCAGGGATATTATCAGATACAGGAAAAGACATCAGACAGAGGATATTGACGAAATAGGGGAAATTGCTGTAAAAGGCGAAAACAGCGGCATTTTTGACGCTCTTATGACCTTGCCCGATAAATATAGAACCGTACTTCTGCTTTATTATGCGGAGGAATACACAACGGAGGAAATTGCGAAAATAATCGGGCGAACTGCGTCGGCGGTAAAAATGAGGCTCCGTAAAGGGCGAAAAATGCTGGCAGATGTATATCGAAAGGAGTATTTGTAATGGATATAAACGACATTTTGTCTGATATGAAAAAAATAGAAATGCCCGATGATATGCAGGAGCGTATTATAAGAAATTGTTATAGAGCAATGGAGGAAAGAGAAATGAATAAAAAGTCAACAGAAAGAAAGATGAGAAAGCCTATGGCTGCAGCTGTATCCCTTGCGGTTTGCGGCTGTATTACAGGGGTAACTGCATTGGCGGCTACAGGACATTTGCAGGGATTTTTCAAGGATAAAACCCGTTGGGACGGTGCTGTTGTCGGTACATCTTATGAGCAGGCAACGGATGAAATAAATGTAAGCGTCACAAGCAGTGGGGCTGGAATTACTGTAACTGCTGAATTTTTAAATCCTAAAGCAGCACCCTATGGCTTTATTAGTGAATTTGGCATAACTGATTATACAATTTCCGATACAGAGGGAAATATTCTCATAAAGGACGGCAAAACAGCTATGACAGCGATTTCAGAAGGTAAGACTGAGTTTGTAATTCCTGCGGACAATCTTGAAAAAGGCGACTATAAACTTGAAATAAGCCAGTTTACAGGCGGTGCAAAGGCAGAACAGCCGCTTCCTATAAACGGACATTGGCTTTGCGGATTTACAGTTGAATAATGCGTAATTAATGGGCGGCAGAATTTTTTCTGCCGCCCATTTTTATAATAAAGCTGTTAGCTTTTAGCCGTTAGCTGTTAGCCAATGGGTGCGGTAATTTCATCAGAAACCGTGACTTTCTGTAGGGACACAGCGTGCTGTGTCCGCAATTTACGTAATATAGTTGCATTTGTGTAGGGGCGGATATTATCCGCCC
>JAFSBF010000068.1 GCA_017441965.1 Clostridia bacterium
ATGCAATTGTTATTCCATAATTGGTAAATGGAATATTTTGCTGCTGTGCCCTCTCTTTGCGTACATCCACCTCGCGCTCGGTTATCATACATCCGCCGCAATGCAGAATGAGGGAATATTCCTTCAAATCTTCGGGAAATTCGTGCCCTGAAACCACAGCAAAGCTTAGCTGCTTGCCACTGTGTTTCCTTATCCAGTTTGGTATTTTCACACTGCCTATATCATTGCACTGTCTATGATGCGTACAGCCCTCCGCAATAAGGATTTTGTCCCCATCTTTGAGGGAGTTTACTGCTAAAACGCCATCCACCGCCACAGATAGCATTCCTCTATAGTTTGCAAGAAGAATTGAAAATGATGTAAGGGGAATGTCTTCAGGTACAATTTTTGAAACAATACCAAATGCCTGACTGTCTGTGATAACTGCGGCAGGCTTTACCTTTAAATTGTTAAGAACTTCCCTTAGCTCCTCCACCTGAACAACGCAGGCAATTGCCCCTATATCAAGAAGATTTCGGAGTACCTGCTGCTGCGGCAGAATTATTCTGCCCTTGGGCGCCGCCTCATCAATCGGTGTTACCAAAATTACCGTATCACCTTTTTTAACAAAGCTGTCCACTATACCCATTTTGTTTGATTTGTGCGGAAGAATACGGGCAAGCTTTTCCTTAAGTGTATCTATATTTTCACCGTTTTGCGAGCTTACATATATTTCATTTTCTTTTAGCTCTTTACGCTCTTCAAGTAAATCCGCCTTACTGTATGCAATTATATAGGGAATTTTATTTTGTATAAATATTTTGGTAAGCTCTTCATCCGTTTTTGTGATGCCTTTTATTGCATCACACACCAAAACGGCGGCATCAATCTTCTCAAGCTCTTTTTTCGTACGCTCGGTACGCAGCTTTCCAAGAGCGCTTTCATCGTCAAATCCGGGTGTATCAACAATAACAACCGGCCCCAGCGGTAAAAGCTCCATCGCTTTTTTTACAGGGTCGGTTGTAGTTCCCGAAACGGACGATACCAAAGACATACTCTGCCCCGTTACACGGTTTACAAGACTTGACTTACCTGCGTTTGTTCTTCCGAAAAAGCCAATATGCACCCTTTCGGCAGACGGAGTTGCGTTAAGTGTCATAGCCAATCCTCATCCTTGGTAATAATATTTGAAAATGCGGTTTTCACATTAACATTCTCTATTTTTCCTATTTTTCCCGAAAGCGCACTGATAACCTCCTGCGGTGCATCAATGGCAATGGAAATAATGTTTACACCCTTTTGTCTGTAGGGTATTCCCATTCTGCCTATAATGAAATCTCCGTATTCGTGCAGAATTTCGTTAACCTCTACCGCCTTTTCAGGCGCCTCTACAATTATTGCAATAAGTGCAACTCTTGACTCCATAATTACTCCCCTATTCCATCCCTGCTCTTGGGATTTACGATATCACGCCAGTCAAGGTCGCCCCGCTCAAGACCGTGTATCAAAACCTCCGCAGTTGCAACATTTGTTGCCAGTGGTACGTTATGAACGTCACAAAGGCGGAAAAGCGCACTTACATCAGGCTCGTGCGGCTGTGCTGTAAGGGGGTCACGGAAAAACAGCACAAGGTCAATCTCGTCATAGGCAATATGCGCCCCTATCTGCTGGTCTCCGCCCTGCGGACCTGAAAGGAAACGGTGGACATCAAGGCCTGTTGCCTCAATAATAAGTCCGCCCGTTGTTCCCGTTGCATAAAGCTTATGCTTGGACAAAATTCCTTTATAAGCAATACAAAATTGCACCATCAATTCCTTTTTCTTATCGTGCGCAATTAAAGCAATGTTCATCTTTTGTAGTTCTCCTCCAAATCCGTCTAAATTTCAAACTGTGCTGCGAGGACATATGTTGCACCCTCGGGGCAACTTACAGATACCTCTGTCTGCTCCTTTGAATATTTCAAAAGGACGGCCGTAACCTCTTTACGTATTTTTTCCAGCGTTTTATTTTGTGATACATTTATTCTATCACTATTTATCACAGATTTCAATCTGTTTTTTGCATATGTAACGGAAGTTTCAGACATTTTACGAAAAAAGCGTCTCATTTTTGACCTCCCCGTCTTCTTGCAAAGAGCTTTGAAAAGAAGGTTTCCTTCATATTCATAAGCTCTACCTCTTCGCCGTTAAGCCTTGCCGCAATGTTTCTGTAGGCTTGTCCCGCACGCGAAGAATTCTGTGCACTGACATATTCTCCCCTGTTTGCGGCTACTATAATATCTTCATCATCAGGCACTACTCCGAGAAGGTCTATTGCTAAGATATCGAGCATATCCTCTATTCCCAGCATACTGCCGTTTTCAACCATTTTCGGACGAAGCTTA
>JAFSBF010000010.1 GCA_017441965.1 Clostridia bacterium
AATATGCACAGTTTAATAACGAGGGGAAAAGCTATATTATACGTAATGGGGAAAAGGCTTCAATTGAAGGCTACGAAAGCTATATTATTGATGAAGATGCCCTTTCCTCTGCGCTTAATAGTGTGTGCAGTGTTGCGATAAGTCATAAAATTGAAAGCAAGGAGTCTGCCCTTTCAGATTACGGTCTTGATAAAGAGGGAAAGAGCCTTGTGCTAAAGCTTAAGGACGGCACACAAAAGAAGCTTGTTATTGGTAACAGTGCAAATTTTGAGGGTGAGTATTACGCAAAGCTTAATGAAACAATCTGCACGATAAGTGATTACGAGGCCCAGGCAATACTTAAAAACCCTGACGAATACCGCCGTAGTGATATATGCACAATTGATAATACAAGCGTTACTGAATATGAAATCAAAAAGGGTACACAGACAATTTTTGCAGTGCATTTTGATGAAGAGAGTAGTAATGCTGAATTTGGTATGGCAGGCTACAAAATGACGTATCCCTATAAGGGAGTAATAGCATCAAGCGATAAAATAAATGCAATTGCCGAAAAGCTTACTTCACTCAGTGCAGTAACGATTGTGGAGGAAAATCCGAAAAATCTTGCCGCATATGGACTTGATTCGCCGTATACCCTTACAGTTAAGGATGCAAACGGAAAAGTAACCGTTAAAATGGGTGACTATGCCGGTGATAACACCGTATATGTAATGCAGGGTGATTTACCCGTTGTGTATATTGCCGAGTGTCCTTTCTATGAAATTGTGAAGGAGGCAAAGGCGCAGGATTATATAGACAGGCTTATCCATATTTTCAATATTGAAAACGTATCAGGTATAACAATCAGCGCTGATGGCAAAAGCTATGACCTTTCCATTACGAAAAAGGGCGAGGATGAATACAGCTATAAAATCAACGGAAAGCACAGTGTAGAAAAGAATTTCAAAGCGGTATATCAGAAGATTATCGGTGTTACAGCCGCAGAATTCAGCGAGAAAGAGGTTTCGGGTACAGAAAAATGCACAATAACCTTTAAGTTTACAGACGGCAGTAAAAAGGCATTTAAATACTGTATTTACGATGAAAGATATTCTATTGTAAAGGCAAATAACGGTATGACATGCCTGACACTGACAAAGAATATTGATGAAATTTTAGAAAAATTAAAGTAAAACAGAAACGGGCAGAAAACTGTCCGTTTTGTTTTTGGGAAATATTGTTGCAAAACACTACTTATAAATTAAGCGATGCTTAAAAAGTGAGCGGAACGCTCGGCAAAGCGTCCTTTTGACACCAAAAGGACAATTATAACTTGATTATCAGGAAAATTTATGATAAAATAACTTAGATGTTGTGTAAGAAGGTGATTATATGTACCTTAAAAGAATAGAGCTGCAGGGCTTTAAATCCTTTGCCGATAAAACAGTTATCGAGGTTCATCAGGGTGTAACTGCGATTGTTGGCCCTAACGGTAGCGGAAAGAGTAATATTTCCGATGCGGTAAGATGGGTTATGGGTGAACAGAGCGCAAAAACACTGCGTGGTGGAAAAATGGAGGATGTCATTTTTGCAGGAACGCAGAAGCGTAAACCGCTCGGTTATGCGGAGGTTTCACTGGTGCTTGATAATACTACGCATTTTTTGCCGAGCGATTATGAAGAGGTTGAAATAACACGAAGAGTGTTCCGCAGCGGTGAAAGTGAATATATGATTAACCGTACAGGCTGCCGCTTAAAGGACATTCACGAACTTTTAATGGATACAGGTCTTGGCCGTGACGGATATTCCATTGTCGGTCAGGGTAAAATAGCGGAGATAGTTTCCTCAAAGGGTGAAGAACGCCGTCAGATTTTTGAAGAGGCTGCAGGTATTTCAAAATATCGCTACAGAAAAAACGAGGCTGAAAGAAAGCTTTCCCATACAGAGGATAATTTAGTTCGTGTAAGGGATATTTTAAGCGAGCTTACAGAGCGTGTAGAGCCACTTCGCAGGCAGAGTGAAAAGGCGATGAAATTCCTTGACCTTCGTGAACAGTTAAAAGGAATTGAGGTAAGTGCACTTCTTGAAATAACCGATGCAAAGCGTATTGAGGCACAGAAAACGGCAGAGCTTTTTAAGAATGCTTCGCAGGAATTTGAAAACGCGAAAACACAGCTTGATGCGTGCAACGAAAAGAGTGACGTTCTATATAGTCAGATTAAGGAAACAGACAGTGAGATTGACGGGCAGAGGGAGCATCTTTCAAAGCTTGAGGCTGATGCAGCATCAATAGAAAATGAAAAAGCAATCATAAAAAACAACATAGAAAATCACAAGGTTAATATTGTACGTATTGATACAGAGCTTGCAGGCTGGTCAAAAAGGGAAGAGGATTATAAAAATCAGCTTTCCGAGCTTGAGGAAAAGAACAGCGCAGAGAATGAAAGCTTTCTTAAAATGGCGGACGAGCTTTCAGAGCTTGAAAACGAGGACCGCCTTATAGGTGAAGAGGTTTCTCGCCGCGTTAAGGCACTCGATATGGCACGTGAGGAAGTAATTAATCTTCGCCAGAAAAAGAGTGAGGCGCAGTCAAGACTTGATAGCATTGACCTTATAACACAAAATATCGAAACACGCCGTTTTTCAATCGAGGTTGATATTGCATCGGCATCTGACGATATAAACAGATTAAGTGCAAAATGCAGTGAACTTGAAACAAAAGAGGCAGAGGCACAGGAAAAATTTGACAAGCTTTCTGACGAGGTTTTTGATGCTAATAAAGGCTATCACGATGCAAACCGCAAAAGCGGTGAGCTTAAGGCTAAATATAATGAAATGTCCACAATGCTCGGTGAAAAGCAGGGCCGCAGAAAAATGCTCGAGGAAATGGAAAAAGGGCTTGAAGGATATGCAAGAAGTGTGCGTGACCTTTTGCGTGCCGCAGATGAGGGTAGCTATGGCGGAAAGCTTATAGGTGTACTCAGCAAGCTTATAACAGTGGACAAAAAATACACTACTGCAATTGAAACCGCCCTTGGTAATGCGATGCAGAATGTTGTGGTAAATACCGAGGAGGATGCAAAGCGGGCAATAGAATTTCTGAAAGTAAACCGTATGGGCAGAGTGACGTTTTTGCCCGTTTCCTCGCAGGAGGGAAGGCGTCTTGACAATGAGGACCGTGTTATGAAAAATGACGGCACCGTTTCTATTGCAAGTGACGTTGTTGAGTGCGACAGTTCAATCAGGAATGTAATAGAGGCACTCCTCGGAAGAACGGTTATAATGGAGGATATGGACAGTGCGGTGGCACTTGCCAGGGCAACGCATTATAAATTTAAGATTGTAACCCTCGCAGGGGAGCTTTTACAGCCCGGAGGTAGCATCACGGGTGGTAGTATTAATAAAACGCAGGCACTCTTAGGTAGAAAAGACGAGATAGAACGCCTTAATAATGAATGTGACAAGCTTATCCGTGAAACTGAAAAGCTGGAGGATGAGATTGACGATCTTGCCGAAGAAGCAGAAAAAATGCGTAAAAAAGAAGCGCAGCTTCGTGAGAAGCTTTCTGAAAGCGAAAACAAGCTTCTTAAAATCAAGGCGGAGGCAGATATGAAGGGAAGCCTTCTTGAGATGGCAAAGGAACGCTTTGAAAAGCTTAATGCTGAAAAGACGCAGATTTCAACGCAGCAGACAGACACAGTTGAAACAAAGAAAAAGCTGCGTGAAATCCTCGAAGGCTCAGATGAGCTTATCGAAAAGGCGGAGGAAATTGTCCGCACAAAGCAGGATGCCGTGCGTGAAGAAACTATAAAGCGTGAAGAGCATTCCGTTAAGATTATTGATAAAAAGATGGAAATTAACGGAGCGCAAAAGGATGTAGAAATAACGGCTCAGCGCATAAATGATATTAAGGGCGCTATTATGAATTCACGCTCTGATTATAAGGACAAGCTTGACGAGAGAAAAGCACAGGAGGATATGATAGCCTCCCTCGAAGGGCAGATAGAAAGTAACCTTATGCGTCAAAATCAGTGCGCTATTGCAATTGAAGCCCTGCGTGAGGAAATAAAGGCGCACGTTTCGGGAAGAAGCGGCAGCGACAGTGAACTTGAAAAACTGCGTGAGGAAATTCGTCAGCTTAATGAGAGGATACTCGTTCTTCAGGGCGAGGTTGTGCGTATAGAAACGAAGAAGAACAAAATTGACGAGGACCTTGAAAATGCAGCTAAC
This sequence comes from Clostridia bacterium, assembly GCA_017441965.1. Classification (GTDB taxonomy): domain Bacteria; phylum Bacillota; class Clostridia; order UMGS1883; family UMGS1883; genus UMGS1883. Next base: position 4,213 of record JAFSBF010000010.1, read on the forward strand.
CGTTTGTGGGAAAATTATGAACTGACATATAACACTGCACTTGAATTTAAAAAGGATATAGGCTCTTTATCTGAGGCACAGAAAACCATTTCCCAGCTTAAAAACTCCATAAGGGCACTTGGAAATATTAATGTCGATGCTATTGAGGAGTATAAAGAGGTTAAGGGCAGATATGAATTTATGAGCACGCAGGTAGAGGATATGGAAAAGGCGAAAGCCGACCTTGAAAAGCTTATCGGTGAAATGATGGCTGTAATGCGTGAACAGTTTGCACAGAAGTTTGAGGTTATAAATAAGCTTTTCGGAAAGAGCTTTGTGGAGCTTTTCGGCGGAGGTAAGGCGGAGGTTAAGCTATTAAATCCGCTTGACACGCTTGAAAGCCCGATTGAAATTGAGGTGCAGCCTCCCGGTAAAAAGCTGCAGAGTATAACACTGCTTTCAGGTGGTGAGCACGCCTTAACTGCGATTGCACTGCTTTTTGCACTGCTGCAGGTTTCTCCGGCTCCGTTTTTGGTGCTTGACGAGATTGAGGCGGCACTCGATGATGAAAATGTTTACCGTTTTGCAGACTACATCAGAAATTACGGTAATAATACACAGTTTGTCGTTATTACGCACAGAAGAGGTACTATGGAGGCGGCAGACATTCTGTACGGTGTTACGATGCAGGAGAGAGGTGTAAGCAGACTTCTTTCTATGAAGCTTGAGGATGTAGCGATAGAGGAGTAATAGCTATGGAAATGAACACAGAAAAAAAAGGACTTTTTGCAAGACTTAAAGATGGTCTGGGTAAAACAAGGGACTCCTTCAATGAAAAGCTTGACGGAGTATTCGGCGTATTTAAAAAAATAGATGATGACCTTTATGACGAACTTGAAGAAGCGCTTATTATGGCAGATATAGGTGCACGCGCATCCTTTGAAATTGTGGAGGAATTACGCGCAAGTGTAAAGGAAAAACACATTACAGATGCCGAGAGTGCAAAGGACGAGCTTAAAGCAATTATCTGCGACATTCTTGCGGGCGGAGATAACAAGCTCCATCTTGATACAAAGCCTACGGTAATACTTGTAATAGGTGTTAACGGTGTTGGTAAGACAACAACTATTGGTAAGCTTGCAAGTAAGCTTAAAAAAGAGGGAAAGAGTGTTATCCTTGCTGCGGCGGACACCTTCCGTGTGGCTGCTGCAGACCAGCTTGAAATATGGGCAGATAGAAATGATGT